>NZ_JBQCUB010000012.1:0-74560 GCF_051963655.1 Neisseria sp. P0001.S007
ATTATCAGTTGCTTTCGCTTTTACTGGCGAACCATCTTGCACTTTATCTGCTGGAATCGTCGCTTTACCAGTTGCTGACTCTACCGCAACATCCGGGTTGTTTGAAGTCCAGTTGCCGTCTTCACCTTTAGTCAAGGTTGCTGTTTTCGGTGTGCCCGCTTCATCGGTGTAGCTCACTTCTACAGACTTGGTATCCGCATCTGCCGGAGGAGTCACTTCTACTGAACCGTTGTCTTTCGCTTCAACAGTCGGTTTGGCCGGTGCAGTGGTATCAGGATTATTACCTGCATTCGCTGTACCTTCTTCACCTGCATTACCCGCAGTGTCCGTTGCTTTCGCAGTCACTGGAGAGCCATCTTTCACTTTATCTGCTGGGATGGTTGCTTTACCGGTCGCTGGGTCTACCGCAACATCTGGGTTGTTTGAAGTCCAGTTGCCGTCTTCACCTTTGGTTAAGGTTGCTGTTTTCGGTGTGCCCGCTTCATCTGTGTAGCCCACTTCTACAGACTTGGTATCCGCATCTGCCGAAGGAGTCACTTCCACTGAACCGTTGTCTTTTGCTTCAACAGTCGGTTTGGCCGGTGCAGTCGTGTCAGGATTATTACCTGCATTCGCTGTACCTTCTTCACCTGTGTTACCTGCGGTGTCAGTCGCTTTCGCAGTCACCGGAGAGCCATCTTTCACTTTATCTGCTGGGATGGTTGCTTTGCCGGTCGCTGGGTCTACCGCAACATCTGGATTATTTGAAGTCCAGTTGCCATCTTCACCTTTGGTTAAGGTTGCTGTTTTCGGTGTGCCCGCTTCATCTGTGTAGCCCACTTCTACAGATTTGGTATCCGCATCTGCAGGAGGAGTCACTTCCACTGAGCCGTTGTCTTTCGCTTCAACAGTCGGTTTAGCCGGTGCAGTCGTGTCAGGAGCCGCAGCGTTATTGCCTGCGTTGGCTTTAACTGGGGTGCTTTCGTTACCAGACGGATCTTTCGCCTGTGCAGTTACTTCAGAACCATCTTTCACTTTGTCTTGTGGAATAGTGGTGCTGTCTTTGCCTGCTTCAACGCTTGGTACTGTTTCAGGTTTGTCTGAAGTCCAACTGCCGTCTGCCTGTTTGGTCAAGGTCACTTTTTCTGGGGTGTCAGAACCTTCAGGGGTAACTGTCACTTCTACAGTATCACCTGCTTGGGCATCGCCAGGCACTTTCACAGCCACTGAGCCATCGGTAGTTGATGGGGTCACTTCCGGTGCGCTTGGTGCAGTCGTATCAGGATTATTACCTGCATTCGCTGTACCTTCTTCACCTGCATTACCCGCAGTGTCCGTTGCTTTCGCAGTCACTGGAGAGCCATCTTTCACTTTATCTGCTGGGATGGTTGCTTTGCCAGTCGCTGGGTCTACCGCAACATCTGGGTTGTTTGAAGTCCAGTTGCCATCTTCACCTTTGGTTAATGTAGCAGTTTTCGGTGTGCCTGTTTCATCGGTGTAGCCCACTTCTACAGACTTGGTATCCGCATCTGCCGGAGGAGTCACTTCTACTGAACCGTTGTCTTTTGCTTCAACAGTCGGTTTAGCCGGTGCAGTCGTATCAGGAGCCGCAGCGTTATTGCCTGCGTTGGCTTTAACTGGGGTGCTTTCGTTACCAGATGGATCTTTCGCCTGTGCAGTTACTTCAGAACCATCTTTCACTTTGTCTTGTGGAATAGTGGTGCTGTCTTTGCCTGCTTCAACGCTTGGCACTGTTTCAGGTTTGTCTGATGTCCAGCTGCCGTCTGCCTGTTTGGTCAAGGTCACTTTTTCTGGGGTGTCAGAACCTTCAGGGGTGACTGTCACTTCTACAGTATCACCTGCTTGGGCATCGCCAGGCACTTTCACAGCCACTGAGCCATCGGTAGTTGATGGGGTCACTTCCGGTGCGCTTGGTGCAGTCGTGTCAGGAGCCGCAGCGTTATTGCCTGCGTTGGCTTTAACTGGGGTGCTTTCGTTACCAGACGGATCTTTCGCCTGTGCAGTTACTTCAGAACCATCTTTCACTTTGTCTTGTGGAATAGTGGTGCTGTCTTTACCTGCTTCAACGCTTGGCACTGTTTCAGGTTTGTCTGATGTCCAGCTGCCGTCTGCCTGTTTGGTCAAGGTCACTTTTTCTGGGGTGTCAGAACCTTCAGGGGTAACTGTCACTTCTACAGTATCACCTACTTGGGCATCGCCAGGCACTTTCACAGCCACTGAGCCATCGGTAGTTGATGGGGTCACTTCCGGTGCGCTTGGTGCAGTCGTGTCAGGATTATTACCTGCATTCACTGTACCTTCTTCACCTGCATTACCCGCAGTGTCCGTTGCTTTCGCAGTCACTGGAGAACCATCTTTCACTTTATCTGCTGTGATGGTTGCTTTGCCAGTCGCTGGGTCTACTGCAACATCTGGGTTGTTTGAAGTCCAGTTGCCATTTTCACCTTTAGTTAAGGTTGCTGTTTTCGCTGTGCCCGCTTCATCTGTGTAGCCCACTTCTACAGACTTGGTATCCGCGTCTGCTGGAGGAGTCACTTCTACTGAGCCGTTGTCTTTTGCTTCAACAGTCGGTTTGGCCGGTGCAGTCGTGTCAGGAGCCGCAGCGTTATTGCCTGCGTTGGCTTTAACTGGGGTGCTTTCGTTACCAGACGGATCTTTCGCCTGTGCAGTTACTTCAGAACCATCTTTCACTTTGTCTTGTGGAATAGTGGTGCTGTCTTTGCCTGCTTCAACGCTTGGTACTGTTTCAGGTTTGTCTGAAGTCCAGCTGCCATCCGGCTGTTTAGTTAAGGTCACTTTTTCTGGGGTGTCAGAACCTTCAGGGGTGACTGTCACTTCTACAGTATCACCTACTTGGGCATCACTTGGCACTTTCACAGCCACTGAGCCATCAGTGGTAGATGGGGTCACTTCCGGTGCGCTTGGTGCAGTCGTGTCAGGATTATTACCTGCATTCGCTGTACCTTCTTCACCTGCATTACCCGCAGTGTCCGTTGCTTTCGCAGTCACTGGAGAGCCATCTTTCACTTTATCTGCCGGGATGGTTGCTTTGCCAGTCGCTGGGTCTACCGCAACATCTGGGTTGTTTGAAGTCCAGTTGCCATTTTCACCTTTAGTTAAGGTAGCAGTTTTCGGTGTATCCGCTTCATCGGTGTATCTCACTTCTACAGACTTGGTATCCGCATCTGCAGGAGGTGTCACTTCCACTGAACCGTTGTCTTTCGCTTCAACAGTCGGTTTAGCCGGTGCGGTCGTGTCTGTGCCGCCAGATGCCTTTCCACTATCATTTGCAGCAGCAATAATGCCGCCTACTGCTACCACTCCAGCTGCAACCCACAGCCAATTAGGATTAAATGCCCAAAATGGTGTAGCTACGCTATTACCACCTAACGCCTGTGGAGCAAATACTTCTTCTGCCAATAAGGTAACTGCATCACTTTCAACACCGCTTTGCGGTACATAGGCATAGTATTGTCCGTTTTCTGCCTTACCCAAAAGTAATTCGGTATTGTTGCTCTCGTAATAGCCTTCCAGTACCAAATCGGATTCTTGATTAATGTCGGTGCCTTCAAATGCAATGTGAAGGTCGTTACCAATGCGTTTGGTATCGATAGTTTCAGGAGCGTACTGGGTATTGTCATCAACCAATTCGTAGTTCACATTTGGTTGAGCTTTGATGATGACTTTTTTATTTGCTGCATTCAATTTGACGGTTTCAACAGTTTCGTTGCCACTATTGATTTTTACGCTGATATTCTTTGACATGGATTTTCCCTTTTAAATTTGTTTAGTTGGCCGCGCAGGCTGTTTCGTTAATGCGTGAAATTGTGTGGGCTTGATGCTTGAGTTTCTTTAATGCTTCTTGTGCTGTTGCTGCATCAACCTCTTTGATTTGAGGCACTGAAACGTTTGTTGCATCAATTTGGTAATAATGTACCGATTGTTCTGTTAGATTTACGTTGAGTTTTGTTGTAGGTTTGGCTGCCACGTATTGGGCCTCCAAAGTTGCAGGCTTCGCGCAAATTTCTGTCTTTGCAAAACCACCTACTTGGAGAGATGACAGGTATTCACCATTGACTTTGATATTGACCGCCGTTGGGTTTACGCCCGTATCGACACGATAGAAAACCAATCCGGCTTGATTTACTTGCGGTTTAATTTGAGATGAGTGGTTGTCAAAGTTTGACCATCTGTTGTTACTTAATGTACAGGCAGACAGTACGGATACAGCTAAGGCTGCTGCAAGCGTCAGTTTTAAAAGTTGCATCATTTACATTCCTCGCAATTAAGCAATTAAATAGAATGGACATAAATCCACCCTCTGTTTTAGATATCATATGCAAATTACTTAACATAAAATTTCAGCTTTACTTTACCATAACCTTCAATCACGCAACTCGCATATACCATTATTATATCTACCATTTGTAATAAAAATAACATGCTTATAAAAACTTTATAAATAGTAACTTGGATTTTATATTTAATCAGCATTTACAAAAAATTTCATTAGTAAACAAACTTTATTTCACACATTTAACTAATATATTAAAAAAAATATAATTATTTGAAATTTAATGTAATTTAAGAAAATCTAACTAACTGAGAAAAATAATTACCTTATTTATTATTAATATATTTATAAAGATAATTAAGATTATATTGTAAAGAAACTTTTACAATAGACTTGAAATCTAAATATCCAATTTTCCAATATTTCTCTTAAAACAACAGCATAAAACTATAAACTATGATTTCCTGATAGCCTCATTACTGGCGAAACATCATCTAAAACCATCCCTTGCTTAAACTCCAAACGTAAAAAAACCTGCTTTTTTCAAAGCAGGTTTTCATATTTGGTGGGTCGTGAGCGATTCGAACGCTCGACCAACGGATTAAAAGTCCGCTGCTCTACCGACTGAGCTAACGACCCGATAAGCTGTGCATTATAGAGATGGGTCGCACAGCTGTCAACACCTTTTTTAAACTTTTTTATTCGACGACGATTTTCGGGAAGCGGCTGCTGAAGTCTTTGCCTTTATCGGCAATGGCCAGCGCGATTTGGAATGCGGCTTCGGTGTAGATGTCGGCGATGGTTTGGTTGTTTTCAAACAAGGCCGAAGATGTGCCGCTGTCCATGGCTTCGCGTACAGGCAGGCTCAACGGGAGCTGGCCGAGCAACGGTACGTTCAAACGCTCTGCCAAGTTTTTACCGCCTTCTGCGCCAAAGATTGCTTCGGCATGGCCGCAGTTGGTGCAAATATGGACAGACATGTTTTCCAAAACGCCCAAAATCGGGATATTGACTTTGTTGAACATATCCACGGCTTTGCGTGCATCAATCAGGGCGATGTCTTGCGGCGTGGTGACGACAACGGAGCCGGTCACAGGGATTTTTTGCGACAGGGTCAATTGGATATCGCCGGTACCGGGCGGCAGGTCGATGAAAAGATAATCGACATTGTCCCACTCGCTTTGGAACATAAGCTGTTGCAAGGCTTGGCTGACCATCGGGCCGCGCCAAACGACGGCTTGGTCGGTATCAACCAGAAAACCGATGGACATCACTTGAATGCCGCTTTCGGCTTCAACAGGAATGAGTTTTTTGTTTTGTTGATCGGGTTTGCGGTCTTGTACGCCGAGCATGGTGGGCTGGCTTGGGCCGTACAGGTCGGCATCGAGTACGCCGACGCGCGCGCCCATTCTGGCCATTGCGGTGGCAAGGTTGGCTGTGGTCGTTGATTTGCCGACGCCGCCTTTGCCCGATGCAACGGCGATGATGTTTTTCACGCCTTTGATGGTTGCTACGCCGGGTTGAACTTTATGCGTACCGATTTCGGTATTGATACTCAAGTGAATATGAGTATCGCCGGTATGCGAAATGACGGCTTCTTGAACGGCGTTGGCAATGTCTGCGGCAATATGGGCAACTGGGAACGCGAATTTCAGGCCGATATGCAGGCCGTCTGAATGCTCTTCCAGAAGCGAAACGGCTTTTTCGCTGCCCAAAGTGCGCATTGTGGTGGGAATCAACACGGCATCGAGTGCGGTTCGGATGGCTGGGATATTCATAATCTGCCTCTTGAATGTGGGAAATTGTTTATGTGCGCGATTTGTCGTGCGACAAATCTGCCGAATTATACCCTTGAACGCCATGCAAGGGATACGCCCGAAAAACTTCAGGCTGCCTGAAACATCGGGCAGCCTGAAAAAAGGGTCAACTGAAACGCGGCCTTATTCGCTCAAGAGCGCAATGTCGGCAACTGCGTTCATTTGTTCTGCCAAGCGGTTCAACAGGTTCAAACGGTTTTGTTTCACGGCGGCATCTTCGGCCATTACCATCACGCCGTCGAAGAAGGCATCGACTTGCGGTTTGACGGAAGCCAGCTCGGACAAAGCAGTTTGGAAATTGCCTTCGGCAACGGCGGCGGAGATTTTCGGCTGCAAACCTTGTGCGGCGGCATACAGGGCTTTTTCTTCGTCTTGTTGCAACAGGCTTTCGTTAACCGCGCCCAACTCGGCATCGGCTTTTTTCAGCAGGTTTTGCACGCGTTTGTTGGCTGCGGCCAGTGCAGCGGCTTCGGGCAGCTGTTTGAACGCGGCAACGGCCTGCAGTTTGGCCACTACGTCGTCCAAACGGCGCGGCTGTTTCGCCAATACGGCGGCAACGATGTCTTGCGGATAATCGTTTTGCAATAACACGGCCAAACGCGCCTGCATGAAGTCGGCGGTTTCAGACGGCGTTTTCTCGTTGAGCAAACCTTGCGGGAAGCTGTTGAAGGCCGTCTGAATCAGTTCGTTTACGTCCAAACCGTACTGCATCAGCATACGCAAAATACCCAATGCGGAGCGGCGCAGGGCATATGGGTCTTTGTCGCCAGTCGGAATCAGGCCAATACCCCAAATGCCGACCAAGGTTTCCAGTTTGTCGGCCAAAGCAACGGCGGTTGCCACTTTGCCGTTCGGCAGGTTGTCGCCGGCAAAACGCGGTTGGTAGTGCTGCTCGATGGCTTCGGCGATTTCTTCGGTTTCGCCGTCCAAGCGGGCATAGTATTTGCCCATGGTGCCTTGCAGTTCGGGGAACTCGCCGACCATTTCGGTTACCAAGTCGGCTTTGGCCAAACGTGCGGCGCGCTCGGCTGCGGCGGCATCCGCGCCCAATGCTTTGGCGATATGGGCGGCAATGCTTTGCAGACGTTCGATGCGCTCGGCTTGCGAACCGATTTTGTTGTGGTAAACCACGCTGGACAATTTCGGCAGGCGGCTTTCCAAAGTCGCTTTTTGGTCTTGTTTGTAGAAGAACTCGGCATCAGACAGGCGCGCGCGCAAAACGCGTTCGTTGCCTTGAATGATGTGCGATGGATCTTCGGTTTGCAGGTTGGATACCAGCAGGAAGCGGTTCATCAGTTTGCCGTTTTGATCGAGCAGCGGGAAATATTTTTGGTTTTGCTGCATGGTCAGAATCAGGCATTCTTGAGGCACGGCGAGGAAGTGTTCTTCAAAACCGGCTTCCAATACCACAGGCCATTCGACCAATGCGGTCACTTCGTCCAACAAGGCTTCATCGGCGGCAACGGTCGCGTTCAGACGGCCTGCCTGCTCGTTCAAGGCCGTCTGAATGGCGGCTTTGCGTTCGGCAAACGATGCTTCTACTTTGCCTTGCTCGCGCATTTGTGCGGCGTAGCTGTCGGCGTTTTCGATGGCGATTTCGCCGCTGGAGAGGAAGCGGTGACCCAGTGTTTTGTTGCCGCTTTGCAGGCCCAAAACGCTGACGTTTACGATGTCGCCGCCGTGCAGCACGATCAGGCTGTGTACAGGGCGCACGAAGGTAAATGTGCTGCTGCCCCAACGCATGACTTTAGGAATCGGCAGTTTTTTCACTGCGGCATTGATGATGTCTTCCAAGAGCTCGCTCAGCGGTTTGCCGGTTTGGACGTATTCGTAGGCGTACACGTCTTGCTTGCCGTCGTTGATGACGGTCAGGTCTTCGATTTTCGCACCCGCACCACGCGCAAAACCTTCCAAAGCCTTAGTCGGCGCACCGTCTTTCATGGCATTTGCCACGGCCGGGCCTTTTTTCACGATTTTTTGATCGGCTTGAACGGCTTTCACGTTTTTGACTTGAACGGCCAAACGGCGCGGAGAAGCGTAGGCAGTATATTCGGCTGCGCCGTCAATCAGTTGCGCTTTTTCCAAGCCTTCGGCAACGGAAGCGGCAAAATGGTTGCCCAGATTATTGAGGGCTTTTGGCGGGAGTTCTTCAGTGAGAAGTTCGATTAAAAGGGTTTGGGTTGTCATGTGCTTATCGTTAAATAGGAAATTGGTTTGGCGTCTGAAAACGGCATCATGCGGTTTTCAGACGCAAGGTTAATTGAATTGACGGCGATTTTATCATTTTCAGACGGCCTGTGGCTGTCTTTCACAAACAATTTGCCCGATTTTCAAGCAACTTCGTCCGCAACGGCTTCAATTCGCAGCGCGGATATACGGCAAACCGCTGGTTTCGTCGTATTCGGGAATGTCGCTTCCGGCAAACAGCGCACCGGCCAAACGCACGGCCGCGCCAGTCACGGCCGGGGAGATCATAAAGCCGTGGCGGAACAGGCCGTTAACTTCAATCAGGCGGCGTTCGCGGTTGAAGCGGATTTCGGGATTGTGGTGGTTTAAAGTCGGGCGCAGGCCGGTGGCCAGTTCCAAAAGATTCGCCTCGCCAAAGGCCGGATGCACGGCATACAGCGCAGACAAAAGTTCCAAACCGGAACGCACGCTGGCCGGCGCTTGGCTTTCGCTTTCGATTTGGGTCGCACCAATCACAAAAATATGGTTTTCCTTCGGCGCGATATACAAAGGATAGCGCGGATGCAGCAGGCGCACGGGGCGGGACAGCTCGATTTCAGGGGCGTAAACGCGTGCCACTTCGCCGCGAACGCCGCGCAACACGCTTTCAGACGGCCTGTTCCACGCTGCTTTTGCGCCATAACCTCGGCAGTCGATGACCCAATCGTATTGCACCGCCAAATCTTCGACTTCGCGTTCGCACGACCAATGACACGCTACATTCATTGATTCCAAAGCATCGGCAAGCGCATTCAATACCTGCCGTCCGTCCAACTGCCCTTCTGTCGGCAGATACAGGCCGTCTGAAAACCGTCCTGCCAGTTGCGGCTCGTTTGCTGCGATTTCATCCGCGTTCCAACGTATGGTTTCATGTTCCGCCACGCCGCCACGCTTCAAATGACGGGCAAACTCGGCAGAAAGCGGCTTATCCTGCGTGTGCCAAACAATCAGGCTGCCGTTTTCCTGCATCATCACCGGCGTATTCAGACGGCCGACAATCGCGCGCCAAAGCGCAATGCTTTGTTTGCCCAAACGGATGACTTCGGGCGTTGCTTCCACCGCTTCGGCAGACGGCGCCAACATGGCCGCAGCAACATAAGCAGCGGCTTGTTCGCCGTTGCGTTCACCTTTCTCAAACAACTCGACCGAAATGCCCTGCTCTGCCAGCTGGAACGCCATCAGACGGCCCGACAGACCGCCGCCGAGTACAGCAATCTTAGACATTAGTTTCTCCTTGTTTTTAATATGAAAATGAACTGCATATTTTAGAACTTGTTTTGCTTTATCACAATATCGACAGAAAATGAGAACAGTTTTTGAAGATTATGCTCAAGCTGAATCAGTAATACATAAACAAAAATCTTCCCTCAAGCTGCCAATCTGCTTTTATAAAAATATCTTCCTTACATAAAACCTACTATTTGAAGTGAGTGTGTTGCGACGGCAAATCAAATTATATTGACGCGTTAAATACGCCCGCCTGTTTATCCGAACTTCACTTCTGCTCCGAATACTTCCTGCCACAGTTTTCGCACATTGCCATAATGGGTCAGCAATTCGTCCGTCACTTCGGTTTTTTTGGCATCGCGCAGTTTGGTGTTGTGTTGCTGCTGGCGGTAGAAGCGATAGGCGGTGCGGCTTTGTTCGGCGAGGGTTTTGTCGATGAGGCCGCAGTCGGCAGCGATGTTCAACAGGGCGATGTTGCCGTAGTTGTCGAGAAGTTGCGGATATTTTCGGGCATGGGCAAGTATCAGATATTGGACGATAAATTCGACATCGACCACGCCGCCGCGCGCGTATTTGACGTTGCTATCGGCAGGCGGGTGGGTGGGGAACATTTTTTCGCGCATTTCGATGATTTCGCCTGCTAAAACGGTTTGGTCGCGTTCGGCAGTCAGCATCTCAGTACGGATACGATCGAAGGCCGTCTGAACATCAGGCGTACCGCAGATAAAACGGGCGCGGGTAAGGGATTGGTGTTCCCATGTCCAGGCGTTTTCGCGCTGGTATTTTTCGAAGGCGGCAATGCTGTGGGCGAGGAAACCTGCATCGCCATTGGGGCGCAGGCGCAGGTCGGTTTCGTAGAGGCTGCCTGCGCCGGTGGCGGCGGAAAGCCAGTTGGTCAGGCGGCGGGCGAGGCGGCTATACACGTCGCCTGCATCGGGATGCGGATCGTCATAAAGATAGACCAAGTCGAGATCGGAGGAATAGCTGAGCTCTTTGCCGCCCAGTTTGCCGTAACCGATGATGGCAAATTGCGGCGTGTCGCGATGTTTTTTGGGCATATCCGCCCACGCGCATGACACGGCGGAGGCGAGGATGGTGTCGGCAAGGGCGGAGAGCTGGTCGGAAAGTGATTCTACCGTCCACAGTCCGGCAAGGTCTTGAACGGCGAGGCGGAAGACTTGGGCGTGTTGGAAATGGCGCAATGTGTCCATTTGTGCTTCAGTGTCGCCGCCGCAGGCTTTGAGGTCGTTTGAAAGTGAGGTTGCGAGTGCCGGCCAGTCAAACGCGGTATCCAAAAGCTGGGCGCTGATGAGTTCGTCCAGCAGAATCGGGTATTTGCTCAGATACGCCGCCACCCATGAGCTTTGGCTCATAATCTGTGCCAGCTGCGCCAAGGTTTGCGGATGTTCGTTGAGGAAGGCGAGATAGGCGGAGCGGCGGCTGATGTTTTCGAGGAAGTCAAACAGCCGCATTAATGTGTCGGTCGGGTTGGGTTGCGCTGCCGCCGCCTGTACCAACAACGGCACAATGGCGTCAAAACGCGGCTGGGCGTGTGCGGAAAGGTGGCGGTATTTATGGCCGTTGCGGATTTGATCGAGCCGTGTGGCGATGGTTTCGGCATCAAACCCATATTCTTTCAGACGGCCTAGCCGTTCTTCTTCGTCGGGTTTTTCCTGCCATGCCCATTGCCATTCGCTGTTGTCTTGCGTTTGTTCTTCGGGTTCGCTCAAAATTTCGTTGAACAACTGATTGACTTTGTTCCGATGAACATTGAGGCCGTCTGAAAAGGCGGCATAGCTGTCGAAACCCATGCTTTCGGCGAGCAGTTGTTGCTGTTCGGGCAAGGTCGGCAGGGTTTGGGTTTGCTGGTCGTCCCAGTATTGCAGGCGGTGTTCGACGTCGCGCAGGAAGCGGTAGGCGGCAAGCAGGGTTTCGACGTTTTCAGACGGCATGATGCCCAGCTCGGCAAGTTTCTTCAGCGTTTCCTGCGTGCCTTTCAGTTGCAGCGCGCGCATTTGGCCACCGCGTATCATCTGGAAAATTTGGGCGATAAATTCGACTTCGCGGATGCCGCCCGCGCCGAGTTTGATGTTGTCCGCCATGCCTTTTTTGCTGACTTCGCTACGGATTTGGCGGTGCAGGTTGCGCATTGCTTCATATGCGCTGTAATCCAGATATTTGCGGAACACAAAGGGGCGCACCAACGCTTTGATGTCGTTCGGATACGGCGTGACCACGCGGCCTTTGCACCACGCATAGCGTTCCCATTCGCGCCCCTGCGTAATCAAATATTGCTCCAGCGCGGTTTCGCTCAATACCAGCGCGCCTGAATCGCCGTCCGGCCGCAGCCGCATATCGACGCGGAACACCTGCCCGTCGGCGGTAATGTCGTTCAACAATGCAATCAGTTTCTGCCCGACTTTGGTGAAAAACTCCTGATTGCCCCGTTCGCGCCTGCCGTCGGTGTCGCCAGACTCGGGATAGATGAAAATCAAATCGATGTCAGAAGACACGTTCAACTCATAGCCGCCCGCCTTGCCCATCGCCACCACGCTCAAATGCTGCGGCAATTTCGTATAACGCCCTATAGGCGTGCCGTACATATCCCGATAATAGGCGTAGGAAAAGTCCAACGCGGTATTGACGGCAAAATCGGCAAACAGCGTAATCGTGCGGGTTACTTCGTTCAAATCGCTGATGCGGTTGATATCGCGCACGATAATCTGCGACACGACATAACGGCGCAACTCGCGCAACTGCCGCGCCAATTCTTCCTCGTTTTCTTCCGCGCGGATTTTGTCCCAGTCGGCAAAGGCTTGGAAATCAGCTTCGGTTAAAACTTTGTCCAACATAGGCAGAAAGATTTCGGGCTTGAGTTTGCCGGAATCAAGGTTGCGGGCGAGAAAAAGGGAATAACGGCGGGCAGTATCGAGGCGGTTCATAATCTTTGCCTGAATAAACAGAAAAGACCATCATAGCAAGGTTTCAGGCCGTCTGAAACCCACGCTTTCCCCTATCCGTGCAATCGGCTAAAATACCAACTTTTGCAACCCCACATAAGGAAACCGCCATGACCCGTATGGTTCACTGCGTCAAACTCGGCAAAGAAGCCGAAGGCATGAAATTTCCGCCGCTGCCCAACGAATTGGGCAAACGCATTTTTGAAAACGTTTCCCAAGAAGCATGGACGGCTTGGACCCGTCACCAAACCATGCTGATCAACGAAAACCGCTTAAGCCTTGCCGATCCGCGCGCACGCGAATACCTCGCCCAGCAGATGGAACAATACTTCTTCGGCGACGGAGCAGATGCCGTACAAGGCTATGTTCCGCAAGAGCCTAAATAAGCATTGAAAAGCCAAGGCCGTCTGAAACCCGATTTTCAGACGGCCTTTAAAATTCCCGATTGCCCCGCATATTAGGCAAATAGAACAGATAAATCATACAAACCCATGATTCTCTGTTAAAATCCAAATTTCATTCATTTCAATCCACACTGGAGCAAACGCCATGCAAAACGACGTTTACGACTATACCTCGCAAGGCTCGGTTGCCAAAAATACCGTCCTGCAAAAAACCTACCGCCTGCTCGGCCTGTCTTTCATTCCTGCCATTGCCGGCGCGTTCTTTTCCGTCAAAACAGGCTTTAACATTTTCTCCATATTTAGTTCGTATTGGATTGCCCTGGCCGCATTCTTTGGCTTCTTCTACGGCATGATATTCCTGATTGAAAAAAACCGTTACAGCAACGTCGGCGTAGCACTGTTGATGATCTTCACTTTCGGCATGGGTGTTACCATTAGCCCTATGCTGCAATACGCCCTGGCGATTAACAACGGCGCACAAATCGTCGGTACGGCCGCCGCCATGACTGCTGGCATATTCTTCACCATGTCCGCCATAGCACGCCGCACCACAATGAACATGAACAAACTCGGCAGCTTCCTCGGTACCGGTGCGATCGTGCTCATGATTGCCGTTGTAGCCAACATCTTCCTCAACATCCCTGCCCTGAGCCTGACCATCGCGGCCGGCTTCGTTGTCTTCAGTTCCCTGATGATTATGTGGCAGGTGCGTACCGTTATCGACGGCGGCGAAGACAGCCACATCAGCGCAGCGCTGACCATCTTCATCTCTATCTACAACATTTTCAGCGAACTCTTAAGAATCCTCATCGCTCTCAGCGGTGACGATTGATAAAACCGCAAAGGCCGTCTGAAATTTCAGACGGCCTTTTTGATTTTTGACATCACCGGCAAACTCCCCTATCCTGAACGCCACACAAACCCCATTCCCAATCCAAAATGACCACGACCACTCCGCGCCGTGCCGTGTACGCAGGCAGCTTCGACCCTCCCACCCTTGGCCACCTGTGGATGATACAGGAAGCCCAATCCCTCTTTGACGAACTCATCGTCGCCATCGGCACCAATCCCGAAAAACGCAGCACCTACACCATAGAAGAACGCCGCGCCATGCTCGATGCCATTACCTACCCCTTCCCCAACGTCCGCATCAGCGTGTTTGAAAACCGCTTTTTGGTCGATTACGCCCGCGAAGCCAACGCCAATTTCATCGTCCGCGGCATCCGTTCCGCCGCCGACTACGAATACGAACGCTCGATGCGCTACATCAACAGCGACATCGCCCCCGAAATCTCCACCGTCTTCCTGATGCCGCCGCGCGAAATAGCCGAAGTGTCCTCCACCATGGTCAAAGGCTTGGTCGGCCCACAAGGCTGGCGCGACATGATAGGTCGCTACCTCCCCGACCCCGTCTATCAAAAAATCCTGCAAGACCACGAAACAAACACATAAAACAAAGGCCGTCTGAACATTTCAGACGGCCTTCCAATTTTCATTGATTATTTACGGGCAGACGTCAACGCCTGCAGGTTTTGATTCAACGTTTCCATGTCCAACCAACCGGCGGCAATAAACAGCATCAAAATCACCGTACCCACACACAGCACGCCGATACCATACAACAGATAGCCCACCAAAACACGGCCTAGCGTCGCATTTCCCATCCACATCAAACCGCGTACCTGCACCACAAAAACCCAAGCCTGCCATAACAGCGCAAACGCAGCCAACGCCGGCACATACAACACCAGCAACAGCGGCAGCAGCAAAGCCTCAGACACCAAAATAAAGCCCCACAAAGGCAGCCGGGGCGCACCGTAATAATGCAGCACCTTACGCATCGAGCGGCTCAACACCAACCATTTCACAATCACCAAAATCACCGACAGGCACACCGCCGCCGCGCCACTGCCAAACAAAGGCGACATGCTGGCCGCGTTCACGACACCCAACAGCAGCAACACCGCCGCCATCACCAAAGGCGAATACAAATACGTCTCCGGCGAACGATAGCGCAAACGCAAAACATCCCACATATCACGAACAAACACATACAGCATGGCATAAATCCAAAGCAAAAAAGCCGATTGTATCTTAGGCCGTCTGAAAATCAAACCGGCAAACCTAAAAACCGCCAATTAAAACGAAAAATAATTCAATACAAAACAAAATCTTAATTTACCGCCTCAAAAATAAAGCCTACAAATACTTGCACAAGGAAACGAAATTTGGTTTAATTCACATCTCGCAACGAAACACGCGAAGGCCAGATAGCTCAGTTGGTAGAGCAACGGATTGAAAATCCGTGTGTCGGCGGTTCGATTCCGCCTCTGGCCACCACAAACCGCCTTGAAGCGGTTATTTTTTTATCTATACGATTTGAACGTATGCTTTAAGCGCAAATCCCGTTCCAGACCATGCGTCCCGATTTCCACACAAGGCCGTCTGAAAAATTTCAGACGGCCATTGTTCATGTTGGCATGGCATAAAAATCCGCTTCACCGCCCCATTCCGACAGAATACGGCGCTTCCATCCAAATCGGCTGAAACCTACGCGAACATACTGAATATGAATAAAGTTCAAGGCAGGTCGGTTTACTATATAATACCGTCCAAACCAACCATAACTTACTCATTGCAGGGAAGATAATGAAAAAAGTGCTGATTGTACATTACTCGCAAACGGGGCAGCTCTCCAGCCTGGCTCGAAATTTTGCCGCACCGTTGCAAACAGCCGGGATACAGGTCGATTGCATCAATATCGTACCGGAGCAGGCATTTCCGTTTCCGTGGCCGTTTTGGCGTTTTTTCGATACCTTTCCTGAAACCGTCCATTTAAAACCCGCCCCGATTCTGCCGCCGCAAATTCCATCCGAAGATTACGATGTGGTGGTCATTGCCTATACCGTTTGGTTCCTCTCTCCTTCGCAACCGATGACCGCCTTTTTGCAACGCGAAGAAACGCGCCGCCTGCTGGACGGCAAACCGGTCATCACGCTTATTGGCTGCCGCAATATGTGGCTGGGCGCGCAGGAAAAAATGAAATCTTTGCTGAAACAAAACGGCGCCAAACTCATCGGCAACATCGTAAAAATCGATGACTGCAACAGCGCGGCAAGTTTCATTACCACGCCCGCATGGATGCTGACCGGTGACAAACGCTATTTCCGCTCCCTGCCCTCTGCCGGCATTGCTGAAGAAGAATTGGCGGATGCGGCGCGGTTTGGTACGAAATTGTGCGATACACTATTGAACCAACAGCCTTTGGACGAAACCCTGTTTCAAAACATGGGCGCGGTGACAGTCAATGAAAAACTGATTTTCAGCGAACGCGCCGCCGGCCGCAGCTTCTTCGTCTGGGGCAGGCTTTTGATGGCGGCAGGCCGTATTTCTCCGCTCTTGCGCCGTGCCTTGTTGTGCTTCTACATCGTCTTTTTATTGGCGATGATTTTGGTAGTTTTACCCATCAGTGTAATTTTGAAAAAACTGCTGCATCCGCTGCTCAAAGGCCGTCTGAAAAAGCTGGCGGATTATTATGAACAACCGTCAGGCAGATAATCTGTTTCAGACGGCCTCAAACCAGGAATCCATCATGCCCAAAGTTATCCACTACCCCGAACGCCGTCGCTTTCAAATCGACATTGACGGTTTGGAAGCAGGCTATATCAGCTATACCGAACATAACGGCGGCTGGGACGTAAACCATACCGTGGTCTCGCCCAACTTCCGTCATCGCGGCATTGCCAAACTACTGGTGAGCGCGCTGATGGAATACGCCGAAACACACCACATCCCGTTGACTGCAAGCTGCGACTACGTGGCGCGGTTTATCGGTTGATTATTTTGACAACCACATCATGACATCGAATAACACACTCAAAGACGTTTATCTCAACCGCGTTTCTGCCTTCTTGCCCAATGCCCCTGTCGGCAATGACGAAATGGAAGCCGTCCTCGGCATGGCAGGCGATGTGCCGTCACGCGTGCGCCGTATGATTTTGCGTTCCAACGGCATTTTGTCGCGCCATTACGCCATCGATCCTGAAAGCCGCCGCACGACGCACACCAATGCCGAATTGGCTGCCGAAGCGGTCAACGGCCTGTTTGCCCAAGGCGTTCCTGCAGAAGCAATCGGCAGTCTGGCCTGCGCCACCTCCTACCCTGACCAAACCATGCCCGGACACGGTGTGATGGTGCATGGTTTGCTGGATATGCCGCCTTGCGAAGTGTTCAGCATGGCAGGCGTATGCGCGGCAGGTATGGCGGCAATGAAACACGCTTACAACGCCGTGCGTACCGGCGAACATGCACATGCGCTTTCCGTTGCTTCCGAAAACGCCTCGGCGGTCATGCGCGGCGAAGTATTTCAAAGTGAAACCGACCATAAAAAACTGGAAAACGCATCCCCCGAAATCGGGTTTGAAAAAGACTTTTTGCGCTGGATGCTGTCTGACGGCGCAGGCGCGGTGTATCTGTCCGACCGCCCCAATTCAGACGGCCTCAGCCTGAAAATCCATTGGATAGACCTGCTTTCCTACGCCAACGAAATGCCGCCCTGCATGTATGCCGGCGCAGAATTCCGCGACGGCGTATTTGAAGGTTGGAAACACGCCGATGCCGATTACGGCCGCCGCCACAGCCTGATGGCGGTCAAGCAGGACGTCAAACTGCTGAACGAAAACATCGTCCGCTATACAGTGGAAAAACCCCTCTCCCAAATCGCCGCCAAACACGGCATCCGTGCCGAAGAAATCGATTGGTTCCTGCCCCACTACTCTTCCGGCTTTTTCCGCGACCGCCTTTCAGACGGCCTGAAAAACATCGGCTTCGACATTCCGCAGGAAAAATGGTTTACCAATCTGCACAGCAAGGGCAATACGGGTTCGGCCTCGATTTACATCATCCTTGAAGAATTTATGCGCACCTTTCCTATCGAACACGGCCAAAAAATCCTGTGTTACGTTCCGGAAAGCGGCCGTTTTTCAACATGTTTCATGCTTTTGGAAGCAGTAAAGGCCGTCTGAATGAAGATTGACGACATCCCTCAAGACAACAGTGCCAGCTACCACGGCCACCGCAAAGTCATCTACGGCACCCGAGACGGCCACTACGAAGCGGCCACCAGCAACGGTTGGCAGGACGAAGCCTACGCCACCGAAATGGCGGTGTGCGAACTCGATGCCCAAACGCAGGCCGCGCGCGAAGCCGTCGAAAAAGGCGAATATTCGCCGCTGTACTACCATATGTTCCGCTGTCGTTATGATGAAACCGGCTTGGCCATGGCGACAGGCGTATGGAAATGGCAGCTTCATCGGCATTTCCGCCCCGAAGTGTTCGCCAAACTACCGGCCAAAACCTTGCAAAAATACGCCGATGCCTGCCAAATCAGCATAGACGGCCTCAAACAAACCGATATTTAAAGCCCCTCATGATTACCCTGCATTCGCTCGACCAATCCCGCGCCCTGCGCATTGTTTGGCTGCTTGAAATCCTCGGTACGCCCTACCGCCTGCAAACCTACCGCCGTCATCCCCACACTTTGCTCGCCCCTGACGAACTCAAAGCCATCCATCCCTTGGGCAAATCGCCTTTATTGGATGATAACGGCTTTATCTTGGCGGAAAGCGGCGCGATTACAGACTATCTGATTCAAACCTACGGCAACGGCCGTTTGATGCCCGAACGCAGCAGCCGCGAATACTGGCAATATCAACGCTGGCTGCATTACGCCGAAGGTTCGCTGATGCCGTTATTGCTGCTCGGACTGGTGTTCCGCCGGATTGAAAGCGCGCCCATGCCGTTTTTCATCAAACCGATTGCCCGCAAAATCAGCGGCAGCGTCAAAAGCAGCTTTATCCATCCGCAAGCTGCGCTGCATCTTGCCCATATCAACAACGAGTTGGAAAACCGCGAATGGTTGGTCGGCAACAGCCTCAGCGGTGCCGACATCATGATGAGCTATCCGCTGCAAGCCGCGGCCGACCGCTTCGATTTTTCCGACTACCCCAATATCCGCGCTTATTTGCAGCGCATCGAAGCGCATGAAGCCTACCGCCGCGCCGTTGAAAAAGCAGGTTCGCCTTTATTGAAGCTTGACAAATAAAACAAGGCCGTCTGAAACATTTTCAGACGGCCTGAAACATTGGTTCACTTATCGAATAGCTTTGCGGCAAACGGCATTTTTACCAACGCGCCGCCCGAATGCTTTGTTCCCCTTTGCTACTTCACTCAAACTTAAAAACCATTTGTATTATGGTACAATTTCTGCTATAATATAAAAATTTTTAAGGGTTTTTTGGTCAATAGGCAACATTGAGGTTAGTGAAATAAATCTGATTTATACAAAAGAAGGATTAAGCTTCGCTTTATTTTCTGTGTATCTCATCATGGTAAAATTTATCGAAAATAGCTTATTAGCAACTCCAATATCGAGTAGAAGGGAGGATAACAATATGGATAAATTCTTTGTAGCAGCTATATTTAACTACGTACATACATTCGGATTTATGCACCTTAGTATTCTACTGACCAAAAAATCTTTAAAATAAGAAAAAGGTCGTCTGAAAATATAATATTTCAGACGACCTTTTTTCCACTACCACCATAGCGCCCGACGCAACACGGACAAACACCATGCCAACCGACAACCGCCCGACTCTTGCCATCGACACCAGCACATCCTTTCTGTCCATCGCATTGGAACATCAAGGCGAAGTCCGCCTGTTTCACGAAAACGTCGGCACCAAGCAATCCGAACAAATCCTGCCGCAAATCGAGCGCCTCTTCAAAGAAGTGGGCATCACGGCCGCCGATTTGGGCTGCATCGTTTATGCACAAGGCCCCGGCGCATTTACCGGCCTACGTATCGGCGCGGCGGTTGCACAAGGTTTGGCCACGCCGTTTGACACGCCCATGATCGGTATTCCCTGCCTCGATGTCGCCGCTTCGTTGCTGCCGCCATCAAGCTGCGTACTGGCGGCCACCGATGCGCGTATGGGCGAAGTGTTCTACGCATGGTTTGATACGCAAAACCACGTCCGCTTGAGCGATTACACGGTTGGCAAAGCCGCCGCCATTACTGCGCCCGAAGGCAAAACGCCTACCGGAGGCATCGGCAATGCCTTTGCCCTCGCCGACAAACCGTCTTTTGACGGTCAAGCCGATATGCCGACCGCCGCCGACTATCTCAAACTTGCCCGCAGCGGCCGCTATCTTGCTACTGACGCGGCGCACGCCGAGCTGCTCTACGTCCGCAACAAAATTGCCCTGACCGCGCAAGAGCAAGCCCAACAAAAGGCCAAACCGTGAACCTGCGCCCAGCCGTACTTGCCGACTGTCCCACCCTTGCCGCCATCGACGCACAAGGCAATCCCTCGCCGTGGACGGCGCAGCAGTTTGAATCAGCCGTTCAACACCATCCCGACAGCGTTTGGCTCAGTCAAGCAGACCACCAAATTACCGGCTTTATCGTGTGGCAAACCGTATTTGACGAATCCGAGCTACACCTGATTGCCGTCGCACCCGAATACCGCCGCCAAGGCATTGCGTCCGCCCTACTGCAACACTGGCAAAACGCAGTGCAACAACAAGGCGCAACCCGATTGCTGCTCGAAGTCCGTGCAAGCAATGAAACCGCGCAACAGCTCTACCGCAAACACGGCTTCCAAACCTGCGGCCGCCGCAAAAACTACTACGCCCTGCCCGACGGTGGCAGCGAAGATGCCGTATTGATGGAGAAATCATGTTAAGCAGCCGTTACCTGCACCTGCACGAAGCCTTGGGCTTGGGCCCCATGTGGCTGAACCAAAACGCCAAAATCATCCATGCCGCGCCTCAAGCCGCAGCATCAACCGCGCCCGTCCGCCCCAAAACCATTGCTGCCGATACCGCGCAAGCTGTGCGCACTTTATCCGCAGGCGCCCATCAGGCACGCACTGCCGCCATCGCTACTGCGCAAACGGCCAAACCTGCTGCCCGCGTTCCCGAAGCAGCACCCAAAGCCATTGTCGAAACACCGGCAACAACAGAAAAAGCCACGCATTCAGACAACCTGCCCCGTCTTGACGTAACCATCAGGCCGTCTGAAATCATGGTAGTCAGCATTTGTCCGTCCACCGAAGACAGCCTGCACGGTACGCTGTTTAGCGGCGACGTCGGCACGCTTCTCGACAACATCCTCGCCGCCATCGGCCTCAAGCCCGAGCAGGCGCACAAAACCGCATGGGTCAAAACCGCGCCCGTATTCACTGCCCTGCCCGATGCCGAAAACATCCGCTCCGAGCTTGCCGAAATGCAAAACGAGCTGACCGCTTCGCAAGCGCGCGCAGTATTGTTCCTCGGCAAAATCTTCGACAGCCCCGACATGATCGGGCTGATGAACGAATTGTGCGCAGAGCGGCCGCATTTCGTCATTCCCCACCCTGCCCGCCTGCTGATGCAGCCGCAACTCAAAGCGCAGGCATGGCAAATCTTAAAGCCATTGAAACAGCTTTTGGCCAAGGCCGTCTGAACATTCTGTTCAACCTGAAATCAGGTTTTTTCACCAACAAAAAAGGACGTGTTCGACACGCCCTAATGTTTATCAATATTCTGCCGAATGCCAGAAAGGCTGGCCCACCGTCGGCGTACTGGCGCGCGCTTTCTCACGCGCCTCCACAGGTTCTGCCTCATAAGCCAGACGGCCCGACTCGACCGCAAGCGCAAAAGCGCGTGCCATATTGACCGGATCGCCGCTGCGGGAAACGGCGGTATTCAGCAACACGCCGTCAAAACCCCATTCCATCACTTGCGCCGCCTGCGAAGGCAAACCCAAGCCCGCGTCGATAATCAACGGCGTGTCGGGCAGGCGTTCACGTAGGACTTTCAGCGCATAAGCATGAACCGCGCCCAAACCCGTGCCAATCGGCGCCGCCCACGGCATCAACGCCTGACAGCCTGCGTCAAGCAGTCGGCGGCAGGCAATCAGGTCTTCGGTGCAATAAGGCAGCACTTTAAAGCCGTCTTTAATCAGAATTTCCGCCGCTTCAACCAGTTGGAACACATCCGGCTGCAAGGTGTCATCATCGCCGATGAGTTCGAGCTTGATCCAATCGGTATCAAACACTTCGCGTGCCATTTGTGCAGTAGTCACGGCTTCCTGCACACTTTGGCAGCCTGCGGTATTGGGCAACACAGGTACGCCCATTTCTTCCAACAATGACCAAAAGCCCTGCCCGTGCGCTTCGCCGCCGCTGCCGGCGCGGCGTAACGAAACGGTAATCATCGCCGGTTGCGCGATTTGAACAGACTGCTTGAGGATTTCCGGCGTCGGATAAGCAGCCGTACCGAGCAGCAGCCGTGAAGGGAAAGTTTCTCCGTATAGGGTAAACATGATGGATTCCTTTGTAATATTTTTTAGATTTTAAGCATAAGGCAATCGGGCAACCCTGCCCGATATTCAAACAGGCAAAAGTCGAGCGCAAATACCCAACCTATTGATTGCAAACTGCTTATCCGCCGACTACGGGGCGCACAATGTCCACTTTGTCGTTTTCGTTTAAAACCGTTTCCGCATACGCGCCTTTGGCGACAAAATAGGTATTGACGGCAACGGCAAAAGGCTTTTGCGGCGCGGTTTGGGCGATAAGGTCGGCAACGGTTGTGCCGTTTAATGTGATGGTTTCATTGTTTAATATAATCTTCATGATGTTTGCTCCTCTTATCGGGCTTCTTATTTTCAGACGGCCTTATTCATTCCACAAAGCCTGAAACGATTTAACCACCGCTTCGGGATTTTCCGCTTCGGTCACGGCGCGGACGACGGCGAGTGAGGAAACGCCGGTGGCGAGTACGGCTTCGGCGTTGTTCAAATCGATGCCGCCGATGGCAACGACGGGTGTGCCGCGTGCCTGTCTGACGTATTCACGCAGTTTGTCCAAGCCTTGCGGGGCGGTGGGCATTTGCTTGGTCGTGGTCGGGAAAATCGCGCCGCTGGCAACGTAGCTGGGGTGTACAGACAAAGCGCGGTCGAGTTCGGCGACGGAGTGCGTACTCAAACCCAAGCGCAAACCGGCAGCTTCAATCGCGGCGAGGTCGGCGGTGTCCATATCTTCCTGCCCGAGATGTACACCGTATGCACCTGCGGCAATCGCTTCGCGCCAGTGGTCGTTGATGAAAAGCTGGGTCGCGCTGTTTTGACAGGCTGCGACGCAACGTTCGATTTCGCGTTTC
Organism: Neisseria sp. P0001.S007; assembly: GCF_051963655.1. Classification (NCBI taxonomy): domain Bacteria; kingdom Pseudomonadati; phylum Pseudomonadota; class Betaproteobacteria; order Neisseriales; family Neisseriaceae; genus Neisseria; species Neisseria sp. P0001.S007. Next base: position 23,138 of record NZ_JBQCUB010000012.1, read on the forward strand.
AACTCGTCGCCATGCAAGGTTTTACAACGCAGTTGCACCGTGTCGGCACCTGCTTTGACCATGCGCTCCACCCAATCGGCGGTGGGAACGACGGCGTAGAATTTGAGCGGGGATTTTAGGGGCGGGAAGGTCATGGGGTGTCCTTTTTCATTTCTTACGGAGCAATAAAGGTTGTCTAAAAACATCGAGTATTCGCATTCATGCCGTAGAGCAGAAGAGGGGCGATACTTGATGGGAAGCTTTCGCTTTTATAACCAACGGCGGACGCGCCGACAATAAGACTCGTACTCTGCACCGAATTTCTGCTCCAAAACGCGTTCTTCGGGCATGATTTGAAAGCGTGTCATATAGGCAACAAATGCAGCCAAAAACAACCACGGCAGCGGGTGCGCCAAATAGCCCGCCCAGGCGACCAGCCAGCAGCCCAGACCCGCATACATCGGATTGCGACTGAAACGGTACACGCCGTCTGAAACGAAGTGTTCGGTTTGTTCGGGGTTTAGCGGGCTGACGGTCGTGCGCACACGGCGAAACACCCACACACCTAATACGCTCAACAGAGTCCCAAACACCATGAAAACAACCGACAGCAATATAGGAAAGCGCGGCAATATGTCGGCTAACGCCGACACTTGGGCAGAGACGTACATCAACAACGCACAAATAAAACATATCGCCGGCGGCGGAATTTTGGTTTCTAAATTCATATTGTTACCTTTATAAAACTGATGGCGCGACGTTTTCAGACGAACTAAAGCTTATTTTACCTCAAGCTTATTTTCCAATATATGCCAAACCGCTTTCTTCATCACGTTCGGGCGCGTCTTTTCCGTCAAACAGTGCCACTGCCAATCTGACGGCGGCGGTTACGGCGGGGGAAATCATGAAGCCGTGGCGGAAAAGGCCGAAAATCTGTGTTTAGGTTTCGGCTGTTGGGGGGAAGAGCTTTTTTGCAAAGGCCTCGGCCTTTTAAACGGTTTGAAAAAGGACGTGTCGAACACGTCCTTTTTTCCTATTACAACAGGAATATGGTTGCCAATCCCAAGAAAATCAGGAAGCCGCCGGAGTCGGTTACCGCGGTAATCAGCACCGAGCTGCCCAATGCCGGGTCGCGTCCGGCTTTGTCCATCATAACGGGAATGAGGACGCCGACGGTCGCGGCAAGCAAAAGGTTCAAAGTCATCGCGGCCACCATGACCAAACCGATGCCGATGTTGCCGTAGAGCAGCCATGAAATCACACCCATTACCGTGCCCCAAATAATGCCGTTGACAAGGGCGACGCCGACTTCTTTTTTCAGCAGGCGACCTGCCTGCGTGCTGGTCATTTGTCCCATTGCCATGGCGCGGACGATCATGGTGATGGTTTGGTTGCCGGAGTTGCCGCCGATACCGGCGACGATGGGCATCAGCGCGGCCAGTGCGACGATTTTTTCGATACTGCCTTCAAATGCGCCAATTACGCGGCTGGCGATGAAGGCGGTACACAGGTTGATGGCAAGCCACATCCAACGGTTTTTCACCGAGTCCCAAATCGGGGCGAACAAGTCCTCTTCTTCTTGCAAACCAGCCATGTTCAACATATCCGCTTCCGATTCTTCACGGATCACGTCCACCATTTCGTCAATGGTGATCCTGCCGATCAGCTTTTTGTTTTCATCGACAACCGGCGCGGTTACCAAGTCATAACGTTCAAATGCCTGCGCCGCTTCTTCCACGTCGTCTTCCGGACGGAAGCGCACGACTTCGGTGGCCATCACGTCTGCCACCATGTCTTCGGGGTCGGCGACCAAGAGTTTGCGGATGGGCAGCACGCCTTGCAACACGTCGTTTTCATCGACCACGAAAATCTTATCGGTATGGTCGGGCAGACTGTCGAAACGGCGCAAGTAGCGCAACACGACCTCACACGTCACATCGGCGCGGATGCTGACCAATTCAAAGTCCATAATCGCGCCGACTTGGTTGTCTTCGTAAGACATCGCCGCTTTGACCTGCTCGCGCTCTTCTTCATCACGCGTTTGCAGCGCTTCGTACACCACTTGGTGCGGCAGGTCGTCTGCCAGTTCTGCCAATTCGTCTGCGTCCAAATCATCGACAGCGGCCAACAGCTCGTCTTTGTCCATGGACTCGATCAGCATTTCGCGTACGGAGTCGGATACTTCCAGCAACACTTCGCCGTCGTCTTCAGGGGCGACCAAAAGCCAAACGATGTTACGCTCGCGCGGTGGCAGAGATTCCAAGACGGCGGCCACGTCGGCAGGGTGCAACTCGGCCAAGAGGACGGTCAGCTCGGTGAACTTGTCGCACAGGCTTTCGTCTTCAATCGGCATGCCTGCTTCGATTTGTTCAAATGACGGCTCAAGGATTTCGCATAAGGCGTGGATGCGGTCGATATCGTCAGAGATGCGATCGTCAGAAATGCGGTCTTCTACCACATCATTGTCGGGGATATTGTCGAGATTCGGAGGGGTTTGTTCGATGCTCATAAATGCTCCGCCCGCCAGACGCGGGAAGGCATTTCGGCGGGATGATTATTGTTGTTGTGTATCAGATGGGAAGTTCAAAGACGAACTGGGAAGGTCCATAATTCAAGCCTGCTGAGAGGCGCAGAGTTGTAAACGGTCCATATTCTACTCTTTTTTAGGCCGTTTTACCATTTTTAACGGGAAAGGCCGTCTGAAATTTAAATTTCAGACGGCCTTTTCATTTGCTCAAACCTTATTCTTTAGGCAGGCGCAGGACGGAGACGATGAATCCGCCCCAAATGACGATCAATGCGACAAGCATCATAATAATGGCTGAAGTACTCATTATTCGTCTCCTTCACGTTCGTGTTCATGTTCGTCTTTGACGTTGAAGTTCTGACCATGTTTCCACGGCAAGAAAGATAGCAGGACGGACAATACCAAGAGAGTGCCTACCATGCCCCAACCGAAGATATTGAGGAAGCTGTCAGGATAGCCGCTGTAATTCTCTTTTAAGAGGCTGGCAGTATCTTGATACAGCATATAGCCGAGCATAGCGACGGTAACCACCACGCTGGCAGTCCACACTTTACCGACACGGATGGAAGACAGCGCGTTCAAGTGGTTGCGCAGTTCCGGCAGCTTGTTCAACAAGACAATCGCCAAAACATAAATAAAACCGGAAGCCACAATGCCGTAGGTATTGATGAATTTGTCCAACACATCCAACACAGGCAGGCCGGTAGTCGTACCGAACAGCAAGGTAGAAATAATTGCCATTGGCACGCCTGCAATCAGCGTTGCGCTGACACGGCCAATGTTCATTTTGTCTTGAATCGCAGCCACAATCACTTCAACGATGGAAATCATCGAAGTGACACCGGCAAACACCAGAGAGCCGAAGAACAACACGCCGATCAACGCACCCATAGGGGCTTGGTTAATGATGGTCGGGAACGCGATAAACGCCAAACCGATACCGTTGGATGCCACTTCGCTGACTTCTTTGCCTGCGGCTTGAGCCATAAAGCCCAATGCGGCAAATACGCCGATACCGGCGAGCAACTCAAAGCTGCTGTTGGCAAAGCCGACAACCAAGCCAGTACCGCCCAAGTCGGTTTTTTTCTTCAGGTAAGAAGAATAAGTAATCATGATGCCGAAGCAGATGGAGAGCGAGAAGAAAATCTGGCCATATGCGGCTACCCAGACTTTCGGATCCGCCAAACGGCTCCAGTCAGGCGTAAACAAAGCGTTCAAACCTTTTGCCGCACCCGGCAGAGTCAGCGCAATGCCCACCATGATGACGAACATCACCACCAACAAAGGCATGAAGAATGTAGATGAACCGGCCACGCCTTTTTGTACGCCCAAAGCCATAATCGCCAGCGTAAACACCCACACGGCAATCAGCGGACCAGCAACTTTGCCGACAAAATCCAAGCCCAAGTCTTTGGCATCGGCCATTTGCAGGAAGTCTTTGAAGAAGAATGCCTGCGGATCCGCACCCCATGCCGAAGTCAAAGAATAATAGGCATAGCTTGCCGCCCAGCCGACAATCACGGCGTAGTAGATACAGATGATGACGTTGGTCAGGAAGTTCCACCAACCCATCGGCTCAAACAAACGGCCGAGGCGGCGGAAAGCCAAAGGTGGCGAACCGCGGTAACGGTGGCCGATGGCGTAGTCGAGCAGCAACAGCGGAATACCTGCCGTCAACAGCGCAACCAAGTAAGGGAGGACGAAAGCACCGCCGCCATTGTCGAAAGCGATGTAAGGGAATCGCCAAATGTTGCCTAAGCCCACGGCCGAGCCGATGGCAGCAAACATAAAGGCGCGGCGACTGCTAAACGTCGCGCGTTCGCTGGATTGAGAATTTGACACGATGAACCTCTTAAAAGTCGAGTGCCGCCAAGGCCGTTCAGCCTTGCGCGTATATATTTAGGAATCAGGCCGGGCAAGCCGGTCGGTTAAAGTAGATATTCGGACAAGGATAATATCCGGTATAGAGGATGCACCGCTTATGGCCATGCAAACATAATCTGACCTTATCGTAAAAAAATTTAACAGTGTTGACAAGTCATAATTAAATTAAAATCACAAGCAAAATCTTCATACACTACGACTAAAACCTTCATACACTTATTTATATAACCCCCAAACACAGCTCAATCCACCGTTTTTCCCTCCCTTGTTCCGACAATTTTCCCCTTTGCTAAAAACCGCCCTCCCCTTAACCGGCAAGGAAAATCGGGAATCCAAGGCGTTTAAATTCCACGTCATCAAAAATGTTCAGACGGCCTTTTACTTTTGCCCGATTAAACCTAGGCCGTCTGAAAATTCCACTGTTGTATGTCGTAATCAAAAGCCACACTCAAATTCTGTTTAATATAAACAAAAACAATCCGCCTTTTCCCGTTTCCTTCATTACCATGATTTAAAACGAGCATAAAACACCAAAAATAGAATTAATAAAAAACAAAATTTCAAAAAATACAAAATAACAATAAATTTAAACCTGTATTTCTACTCTAATCATCTACAATCAAAAATAATCGAACCTAAAAATTTCAATAAAACATTAATTACACAGCACTACATTTTTGCTATAATTGCCACCATTCACTCCACAACCCAAACCCAAAAGAAGAGGAAAAGCCATGGGTATCAAAGTTGCCATCAACGGTTACGGCCGCATCGGCCGCCAAGTAGTGCGCGCTATTTTTGACTACAAACTGCAAGACCAACTCGACATCGTTGCCATCAACGCCAGCGGCAGCATCGAGACCAATGCTCACCTGACCAAATTCGACACTGTTCACGGCCGCTTCAACTCTGAAGTTTCCCACGATGAGAAACACCTCATCATCGACGGTAAAAAAATCCCTTACTTCTCTACCCGCAACCCAGCCGAATTGCCATGGGGCGAATTGGGCGTTGACCTGGTCATGGAATGTACCGGCGCGTTCACCAGCAAAGAGAAAGCCAAAATCCACTTGGAAAGCGGCGCGAAAAAAGTACTGATTTCCGCTCCCGGTGGCGATGACGTTGACGCAACCATCGTTTACGGCGTAAACGACGACGTGATTACCGACGACATGACCGTTATCTCCAACGCGTCTTGTACCACCAACTGCCTGGCACCTGTGGCCAAAGTGTTGAACGAAAACATCGGCATCGTAAACGGCGTGATGACCACCATCCACGCGCTGACCAACGACCAAACCGTAACCGACGTACGCCACAAAGACCTGCGCCGTGCGCGTAGCGGCGTGGAAAACATGATTCCGACCAAAACCGGCGCAGCAAAAGCCGTTGGTTTGGTATTGCCAGACCTGAAAGGCAAACTCGACGGCCTCGCCATCCGCGTACCAACCGTCAACGTTTCCCTGGTTGACCTGAGCTTCCAAGCAGGCCGCGACACTTCCGCCGAAGAAATCAACGCGCTGATGAAAGCCGCTTCCGAAGAAGGCCGTCTGAAAGGCGTATTGGCCTACAATACCCTGCCACTGGTTTCCATGGACTTCAACCACACTACCCAAGCCAGCACATTTGACTCTACGCTGACCAAAGTTACCGCAGGCAAAATGGTTAAAGTGTTCGCATGGTACGACAACGAGTGGGGCTTCAGCTGCCAAATGCTGAACACCGCGCGCCGTATGTTCGGTTTGGAAGTACGTCCGTTCTAATCGGCTTCCAACACAAAGGCCGTCTGAAACATCTTTTCAGACGGCCTTTTGTATTTCCTTTAAAATATCGCATTCCCATTTATTTTCAGACGGCCTCTTCATGTTTCCCAACGAATCCGCCCCCAATCTGCTGCAAGGCTTAAACCCCGAACAACTCTCCGCCGTAACCTGGCCGCCGCAATCCGCCCTCGTTTTGGCCGGCGCGGGCAGCGGCAAAACGCGCGTGCTGACCACGCGTATCGCATGGCTTTTGCAAAGCGGACAAGCCAGCGTGCACAGCATTATGGCGGTAACGTTTACCAACAAAGCCGCCAAAGAAATGCAGACCCGTTTGGGCGCAATGATTCCCGTCAACGTCCGCGCCATGTGGCTCGGCACGTTCCACGGCCTCTGCCACCGCTTTTTGCGCCTGCACCACCGCGATGCCGGTCTGCCCTCTTCCTTTCAAATCCTCGACAGCGGCGATCAGCTTTCCCTGATCAAACGCCTGCTCAAAAGCCTCAACATCGCCGAAGAAATCATCGCACCGCGTTCATTGCAAGGCTTTATCAACGCGCAAAAAGAATCCGGCTTGCGCGCTTCCGTATTGAGCGCGCCCGATCCGCATACACGCCGCATGATTGAGTGCTACGCCGAATACGACAAAATCTGCCAACGCGAAGGCGTAGTCGATTTCGCCGAACTCATGCTCCGCAGCTACGAAATGCTGCAAAACAACGAAATCCTGCGCCAACACTACCAAAACCGCTTCAACCATATTCTAGTCGACGAGTTCCAAGACACCAACAAACTGCAATACGCCTGGCTCAAACTCATGGCGGGCGGCAACGCGGCAGTATTTGCCGTCGGCGACGACGACCAAAGTATCTATCGGTTCCGCGGCGCAAACGTCGGCAACATGACCGCATTAATGAACGAGTTCCACATCGATGCGCCCGTCAAACTCGAACAAAACTACCGCTCCGTCGGCAACATCCTCGCCGCCGCCAACGCCGTCATCGAAAACAACGACGAACGCCTTGGCAAAAACCTGCGCACCGACGCCGAAGCAGGCGACAAAATCCGCTACTACTCCGCCTTTACCGACCTCGAAGAAGCCCAATTCATCGTGGACGAAACCAAAGCCCTCGAACGCGAAGGCTGGGATTTGGACGAAATCGCCGTCCTCTACCGCAGCAACGCCCAATCGCGCGTCATCGAACAAAGCCTGTTCCGCAGCGGCATCCCCTACAAAATCTACGGCGGCCTGCGCTTTTACGAACGCCAAGAAATCAAACACGCCCTCGCCTACCTGCGCCTCGCCGTCAATCCCGACGACGACAACGCCCTCTTGCGCGTGATTAATTTCCCACCGCGCGGCATCGGCGCACGCACCATCGAAAACCTTCAGACGGCCTCAAACGAACAAGGCATCACCCTCTGGCAGGCAGCCTGCAACGCCGGCGCAAAAGCCACCAAAATCGCCGCCTTCGTCCGCCTGATTGAAGCCCTGCGCAACCAAGTCGGACAAATGCCCCTGTCCGAAATCATCGTCGGCATCCTCAAAGACAGCGGCCTGACCGAACACTACCAAACCCAAAAAGGCGACAACCAAGACCGCCTCGACAACCTTGACGAACTCGTCAACGCCGCCATCGAGTTCAAACCCGAAGACAGCAACTTTGAAACCCTGCCCGAAAACATTTCAGACGACCCCGCCTTCCCCATCCTCGCTTTCTTGAGCAACGCCGCCCTCGAATCCGGCGAAAACCAAGCAGGCGCAGGCGAAAAAGCCGTCCAACTCATGACCGTCCACGCCTCCAAAGGCTTGGAATTCAACGCCGTCTTCCTCACCGGCATGGAAGAAGGCCGCTTCCCCAGCGAAATGAGCCTTGCCGAACGCGGCGGCCTCGAAGAAGAACGCCGCCTCATGTACGTCGCCATCACCCGCGCCCGCAAACGCCTCTACATCACCATGGCACAGCAACGCATGCTGCACGGACAAACCCAATTCGGCATCGTCTCCCGCTTTGTCGAAGAAATCCCGCCCGAAGTATTGCACTACCTGTCCGTCAAAAAACCCGCCTACGACAGCTACGGCAACACGCGCCAAACCTCCATGTTCAAAGACAAAATCATCGAAGACTTCAAACAGCCGCAAACCTACGCAGGCTTCCGCATCGGCCAAAACGTCCGCCACGCCAAATTCGGCACCGGCGTCATCATCGATGCCGTGGACAAAGGCGAATCCGCCCGACTGACCATCAACTTCGGCAAGCAGGGCGTGAAAGAGTTGGACACCAAGTTTGCGAAATTGGAAGAGATGTAGAAATTAGAAGGCTTGGAATGATAAAGGCCGTCTGAAAAATACAGTTTCAACAAGAAACAATAAAGGTTTAACGAAAGGGAAAGTTATGAAAAAGAATAATATGAAAATAGATAGAGAAGCTCTTTTATCAATCTTGCACAATCATCAATTATGGATTAAAACTGACGGTCAAAGCGGTGAGCAAGCTGATTTATCTGGAGCAGTTTTAACTGGAATGAATTTAATAAGAGCAGATTTAAGAAGAGCAAATTTAAGAGGAGTAAATTTAAGGGGAGCCGATTTAAGAGGATCTGATTTATTTGGAGCTGATTTATCTGGAGCTGATTTAACTGGAGCTGATTTAACTCATGCAAATTTAACTATAGCAAATTTGAGCAGAACAGATTTAACAAGCGCAAAATTAGATAAGGCAAATTTAATTAAAACAAATTTAAGAGGAGCGGACTTAACTGCTGCATCTTTTGATGGAGCACATCTAGACGGGATAGATTTAACCCAGCTCCTTGGAAATTCTGTTATATCTACAGATAATTTGCAAAGAAAACTTCAATCTTCAGAAAAAATTATTCAAGATTTACAAATAAAATTAAACCAAGCTCAATCCAATAATACACTAACAAAAAACAATGACGAAATTACAAAACTATCAGCAAGACTTGAACAAGAAAAATTGGAAAAGGAAAAAATAAAGGAGGAATTAAATTCAAAAATTGAAGAATTACAAAAAGGATTAAGCAATCGAATTAAAGATGCCCAAAAATCTCTTTCAGGAGCTTTGAAAAACACTGACAGCCAGATCCAAAATAATGAAAATACGGCTCGTTGGTTTAAATGGCTAGGAATTATTTTGTTTGGTCTTGCCATAATTTTATTATTGGTTTTTAGTGGATTCGTTTTATGCAATTCAAAATTTTTCATTGAGAAAAATCTGAATATCTTGTTTTATACATTCCCCATTATTACCCTAATGGTAATCGGCACCACCTGTCTGCGACATCAGAAAAATCTGTTGGCAGAAGTCCGCCATTTTTCCAATATGAAACACCAAATCGAGCTGTATAGCGGTTTGCTTGAAGCGTCTCAGCACGCTGCCGTCAGTTTCAACAATCCGGAAAAGGCAAACGAATATGTGCAGGAAACTTTTACCCAAATCCGCAATCGTCTGCTCAATAGCCAATATTTGCCTGATCATTCATCGGCAGACAATCAGTCGAACAATGATTTCGGATCGGACAAGGTAATTGATTTACTAAGTAAAATTGCTGATTTGTCCGGCAAAAAATCTATATAGAAATCCTCGCTGCCCACATACCTTCGTTAATCGGCTGCGTACACCAGCCTGATTCTTGCAGGTTAATCTAAACGCTGAACTTATCGGCAATCAGGCTAGAACGTTTATCTGCCAAATATAAGGCCGTCTGAAAACTAAATGGTTTTTCAGACGGCCTAAAATCTTTATTTTCTCACGTCCCAAATCATGTATATGTAAAACTTACAGTCCCATGGATTAGATTCTCAACCGATATTCTGGGGACAATCAGGCAAATAAAAGTCGTTAACTGCTCAATACATCGCCCTTCTTCGTCAAAACATATTGATAAACTTCTTCTACCGTAGCCTCATCATAGCTTTTGCCAAAGCGTTTTTTGTAGCCCAGTTCGTATAGTTTTACATGATGCCCTTCCGGGATTTCGACGCCCACATTTTCCAAACACGATTTGGCGCAATGCAGATGACAGCCGTCAATAACCAACATCGGCCGTCCGGACTGCGCTTTGCGTACCAACGGCGCGACTTTGCCGCCCACGCCGGAAATGCACGACATTTCAAACTCTCCTGCATGGTCAAGCGCCACGGCTGTGTTGTTGGCCAGCTGCGCCACATCGGAACATCCGGAACAAGAATAAATCAAGGGAAGCTCATTACGGTTAGGCATTTTCTATTTCCTTCGGTAGCGGTTTTTATCTTTATGTGTCCATCCATGGTCAGCCTATCGGGCGCATCATACGTGGTATGCTGATATTCGGGTTACAGCTTACTAGTTAGACTGTTCAACAAACCCCATTATGCTTTGTAAATCATCGGATTGAAAGACAAGACATTTTTTATCCACTTCCTCTGCTTTAATATCCATTGGCGTATATGTTTTTGTACCATCCTCTTTTTCTTGCAGTTCTATTTTTGAAGGAGGACATAAAATTTTCAGATTATTCGCATTTATCCATAATTTTCCATAAAGGAATACATCATTCTCGTTACGATCCAAAGTCAGTTTTGAATAATCATTGGTAAATTTTTCTTCCTTTATTTTTAAATTAGAAAGTTTCAACCCTGTACGCTCAAAATAAGGTTTATTGACTTTAAACCATGAATAATCCTTTTGGACAAAGCCTATTGTTCGGAATATATTTTCTAATCTTAACCCAACAGATGAACCGGAAAGTTGTAGTATTGAAGATGAAATCAATGCCACTCCCACTAATAAAATCGGCATAATTAATATGGTAGCAACAGTAGCTTTGGGGTCTCCTCTTCTGATTCCTTTCCTTTTGTATCCATACCTAACTAACAAGACTACAACTGTCCAACATATGGCAGTAATAAATGCATCCAAAACAGTAGAGATACTCCAAAATCCTATCCACGAAAAAACTAAAGATATTATAATTAATACTGTGGTTATAAATTTGTCAAATACATTAGATTTATGATTTTGTGTGAAAATAACGGTATAAGGTAAGAAAAGTAGAGTTACCCCAAAGAAGAAAACGACTGCAGCAAAAAATAAGATCCCATTAATTCCGCTATCAGCTAAGATAGCTGTAAAAAATATGGATGAGTTTATTCTGAAAAGATATATAAGCAAGAATAAAAAAACTAAGACCGATAGTATAGGAAGACTTGCTAAAAATATTGTGGCATAAAAATAAAGCTTCTCCAAATTGGTTTTATCATTTAACAATTCTTCAGATTTAGATATTTCATTTAAATTTCTTACCAAACAGTCTAGCTTGTCCCGTAAGAATTTTAAGCTAACATTACTTCGAATATCCGATATCTTTTTCTTGATTTCTTTATGGGTTGAACTGATTTCAATGGATTCTAATAATTCTTCATCTAGAAAAACGAAATTTTGTTGAATACTATAAATTTCTTTTTCAACTAGATATGAAAAATATTCTTTTTCACCAAGTCTATTAGCTAACTTGCATATAATCAAAATTTGATTTAAATTTTGATTTAAATTTTTTTTACATTGACAAATTTCATATTTTAATCCCTTATTATAGGTGCTCCTTTGAATATCCGAGATACCTTTCTTTAAATTATCTATTTTAATAGCAATAATTCTACTATCTAGATTAATTCTATCATCTTTAAGTTTTTTAATATCAGATTGAATTGATTTGATTGCTTCATAAACCTTGATGTATGTATCAATATTTTTCAATGCATCATTCATCTCAATGCGCCTCTTCCCAATTCATCCCCACGCCCACTTCAGCCACCAGCGGCACGTTCAACATCCCTTCGTCCACTTTCGCCATAATCTGCGGCAGTTTTTCTTTGACTAAATCCAGTTCGGCTTCGGGTACTTCCAACACCAGTTCGTCATGCACCTGCATAATCAGTTTGCTCTTCAGGCCGTCTGAAACCAGCCAGCGGGACACGTCTATCATGGCGCGTTTGATGAGGTCGGATGCGGTGCCCTGCATGGGGGCGTTGATGGCGGCGCGTTCGGCTCCGGCGCGGGCGTTGGCGTTTTTGTTGTGGATGTCGGGCAGGTAGAGGCGGCGGCCGAACAGGGTTTCGACGTAGCCTTGGGCGGCGGCTTGTTCTTTGGTGCGCTGCATGTATTCGGCGACGCCGGGATAGCGGGCGAAGTAGCGGTCGATAAAGTTTTTAGCAGAGATATTGTCGATGCCCAATGATTTGGCGAGGCCGTATTGGCCCATGCCGTAGATCAGGCCGAAGTTGATGGTTTTGGCGTAGCGGCGTTGTTCGGGCGAGACGTTTTCGGGGACGATGCCAAATACTTCGGCGGCGGTGCGGCGGTGTACGTCTTCGCCGTTTTGGAACGCTGTAATCAGGGTTTTGTCGCCGGAGAGGTGCGCCATGATGCGCAGCTCGATTTGGGAATAGTCGGCGGAAACGATGACGCTGCCTTGCGGTGCGGTAAAGGCGCGGCGCACGCGGCGGCCTTCGGCGGTGCGGATGGGGATGTTTTGCAGGTTGGGGTTGTTGCTGGCGAGGCGGCCGGTAATGGCGACGGCTTGAGCGTAGGTGGTATGCACGCGACCGTCTTTGGGCGAAATCATTTCGGGCAGTTTGTCGGTGTAAGTGGATTTGAGTTTTGCCAGGCTGCGGTTTTGCAGGATGATTTTGGGCAATGGATAATCGGGCGCGAGCTGTTCGAGCACGGCTTCGTTGGTGGAAATGCCGCCTTTGGCAGTTTTTTTCAGTCCTTTGGTGGGGATGCCCATTTTGTCGAACAGGATTTCTTGAAGCTGTTTGGGCGAGTTGAGGTTGAACGGCTGGCCTGCAGCGGCGTAGGCTTCTTGTTCGAGCTTCATCAGTTCGGCGCCGAGTTCTGCGCTTTGGCGGGCGAGTTCGGCGCGGTCGATTTGCACGCCATTGCGTTCCATTTCAAACAATACTTGCGCAACGGGCAGCTCCATTTTTTCATACATTTCAAGCTGTTTGGCGTCCATTTGCGCGCGCAAGTGCGCTTCGAGGCGCAGGGCGAAATCGGCGTCTTGGGCGGCGTATTCGGTCGCCTGCCCGATGGCGACGTCGGCAAAACTGATTTGCTTCGCGCCTTTGCCGCACAGCGATTCGTAGGTAATGGTTTCCAAGCCGAGCCAGCGTTCGGACAATTCGTCCAAGCCGTGTCCGAGATGGCTCTCAATAATGTAGGAAGCGAGCATGGAATCGCCGGCAATGCCGTTCAGGGCGATGTCGTAGTTGGCAAAAACGTGTTGGTCGTATTTGAGGTTTTGCCCGATTTTTTTCAGGTCGGGGTTTTCCAAATGCAGTTTCAGACGGCCTAATACGTCTTGCAAATCAAGCTGTTCGGGTGCGGCAGTCAGGCTGTGTCCTACGGGGATGTAAACCGCCTCCCCTGCTTGAAACGCAATGCTGATGCCGACCAGCGAGGCGTTCATCGCGTCTAGGGACGTGGTTTCCGTATCGATGCCGATTTTGTCCGCCTGAGCCAGTTTCTCCAACAAGGCGGCAAACTGCGCTTCGGTGGTAATGGCTTGATAATCCAGTTTCTCAGGGGCTGGGGCGAGTTCGGGCTGTTTTTCAGGCTGTGTTTCTATCGCCAATGCGGCTTGTTCACCAATATGCTCGCTGCCGAACAAATCAGTGTTTTGCGCTTCGTGCATACGGCTTTCCGCCTCTTTCAGCCAAGTGCGGAAGCCCCAGCGTTTGAAATCGACAACCAGCTGCGCCCATTTAGGCGTAGTGCGGCGCAGGCTTTCGAGGCCGTCTGAAAGCTCGGTGTGCAAATCCAACTCGGTTTTAATCGTTACCAAATCATACGACAGCGGCAGTTGTTCCAAAGCGGCTTGCAGGTTTTCGCCCACCTTGCCTTTGACTTCGCCAGCGTGTTCCATCACGCCTGCCAGCGAGCCATAGGCTTCCAACCACTTCACCGCGGTTTTCGGGCCGCACTTTTCCACGCCCGGCACGTTGTCCACCTTGTCGCCCATCAGCGCGAGATAATCGCGAATTTGGTCGGGACGCACGCCGAATTTTTCCTTCACGCCTTCAATGTCTAGCGTTTCACCGCTCATCGTGTTCACCAGCGTCACGCGTTCGTTCACCAACTGCGCCATGTCCTTATCGCCGGTAGATACCACCACGTTCCAACCTGCTTCGCTAGCCATCTTAGCCAAAGTGCCGATAACGTCATCCGCTTCCACCTGCGGAATCACCAATACCGGCCAGCCCATTAGGCGCACCAAATCCGGCAAGGCTTCCGCCTGCGGGCGCAAATCGTCCGGCATCGGCGGACGCGTCGCCTTATAGTTGGGGAACATCTCGTGGCGAAAATTTTTGCCCTTCGCATCAAACACCACCGCGCAATAGTCGTGCACATAATCCGCCCGCAGGCGGCGCAGCATGTTCAACACGCCATACATCGCCCCCGTCGGCGCACCGTCGGGCGCAGACAAATTCTGCCCCATAGCATGATAGGCGCGGTAAAGATAAGAAGAGCCATCAACGAGAAGGAGTGTGGGTTTATTGGACATGGAGAACCTGCTGTGTGTATAAAAATAATGTACGGATTATAAAGGAAAAGGCCGTCTGAAAACCGAAAATCAAGTTTCAGACGGCCTTAAATATACGGTTTTAAGCATTGCGCCCCAGAATCCTATATTGGATATTTTTATCCAAATGAATACAAACCAAAACAAACGAATATGAAAGCAACGAACTGTATCTCAATCAGTATGCGCATTGCTCAAGAAGATGCTGATTTTATTGCTGAACTAAAAATGGAAGGTGCGAATACGCCATCTGAAAAAATCTGTGAATTGCTCAAGCCGGCGTGCTTGGCGCATCCCGGATAAAGTTTAAAAATTTCCTCAAACATCGTCCTTTTCTCATTGTGTATGTTTTTTGGGCTTGGATGTTTATGAAAATCTGATTGCATTTCTTCGTTATATAAAATAAGCCAAGTTTTCAGACGACCTTCTTTGTCGGAAAGGTCGTCTGAAAAGAAAAACGCCGCGTGGAGCTTATCCTTGCGGCGTGTGGCGGAACAAATCAATAGTCGATATGTTCGCTGATAATCTTCAGGTCAGGCCATGAAAAGATGATGTCGTATTCGTGTCCGTTTTTGAAGCCTTCAGCTTTCAGTACGGGACGGCCGATATGATCGTCGGCTTCAATTTCATGCACGATATAGCCGCGTTGTTCGAGTATCCGCATTACTTGTGCACGTTTTTGCTCGAAAGACGGATCGCTGTAAATTTTGTATTCGATGTAATCATCATCGTAATACTTGCCGTCGCGGTAACGGTAGTCGTCATAACGGTCATCATGACGATCATAACGCTGCTCGTAACGGTCAGTGCGATCAGTACGATCAGTACGATAGTTGTCATCATAGTTGTAAGAATTAGGGGCGGCACAAGCGGTCAGTGCGATACTACCTAAGAGTAATGCTGATAAAAGTTTTTTCATATCGTATCCTTTCGGGACGTAGGGGTAAGTCAAATAAAGAATATTCGGAAGCTGATTATAAATCAACGCGTTCTTCGATAATGTTCAAATCGGGATAAGACATCACGATTTTGTATTCCAAGCTGCCTTTGTAGGCCTCAAATTCCAAAACAGGTCTTGCCCAATGTAGGTCCGTGTCAGAATCGTGGACTTCATAGCCTCTGTTATGCAGGATAGACAAAGCGCGGTCGTGGTATTGCGCGAACGCCGGATCTGTCTCCATACGGTATTGGGCGTAGTCTTCGTAAAAATCAAAACCTTCTGTTGCAAGAAAAATGGCGCAAACAGCGGTGACCGGAAATAGTAATTTCTTCAAAAGCGGTTTGGACGGTTTTGTATATTGCGACCCAGAATGTTTCATTCTGTTCCCTTTGTGTCTGTTGTCGGTATAGACATTTAAACACGCAGGACTTAGGGAAAAATTAGGAGCGTTTTCAGATGGCCTTTCTTTACGGTACGCACATATCATCTGAAAATAGGGGGATTTAATGATTTATGCCATCTACTCATCTATCGACATTTCAATGCCAAGCTGCTTATCTTCAGGCAAATAAAAAAGCACAACATTTCGTTGTGCTTTTTCTTGATGAACCCACATTACTTGTTTTTTTGCGAACGAAGGTAATCCAAAGTTTTCAGCTGGGCAATGGCGGCTGCCAATGCTTTGTGCGCTTCGGCCAGAGATTTATCATCTTTGGCTGCAGAAACACCTGCCTCGGCTGCTTTTTTAGCTGCTTCAGCACGCGCCTGATCCATTTCGGTACTGCGGACGGCAACGTCTGCCAATACAGTAATCTTATCAGGCTGTACTTCTAAAACGCCACCGGAAACGGCAACCAGCACTTCTTCAGCTTCACCCGGAACAGTCAAACGCAATGCGCCGGGGCGTACCAAACTCATAATCGGCTCGTGTCGTGGATAAATACCAAGCTCACCTTGAACGGTCGGAACCACCACAAAGCTGACCTCGCCCGAATAGATGTTTTGCTCGCTACTAACCACTTCAACTTGCATGGTGCTCATGCCGGCCTCCTTAGTTTAAGGTTTTCGCTTTCTCAGCCGCTTCTTCGATGCCGCCTACCATGTAGAACGCTTGTTCAGGCAGATGGTCGTATTCGCCGTTCAAGATGGCTTTAAAGCCGGCGATGGTGTCACGCAATGAAACGTATTTGCCTGGAGAACCGGTAAATACTTCGGCAACGTGGAACGGTTGAGACAGGAAGCGTTGGATTTTACGGGCACGCATCACAGTCAGTTTGTCTTCGTCAGACAATTCATCCATACCCAGAATGGCGATAATGTCACGCAATTCTTTGTATTTTTGCAGAGTAGACTGTACACCGCGCGCTACGTCGTAGTGCTCTTGACCCAATACCATCGGATCCAATTGGCGTGAAGTAGAATCAAGCGGGTCAACAGCCGGGTAAATACCCAAAGATGCAATATCACGGCTCAATACGACGGTGGCGTCCAAGTGGGCGAAAGTTGTCGCTGGAGACGGGTCAGTCAAGTCATCCGCAGGTACATATACGGCTTGGATGGAAGTAATGGAACCGGTTTGGGTAGAGGTAATACGCTCTTGCAAACGACCCATTTCTTCAGCCAATGTCGGTTGGTAACCCACTGCAGAAGGCATACGGCCCAACAGTGCAGATACTTCGGTACCGGCCAGAGTGTAACGGTAGATGTTGTCAACGAAGAACAATACGTCGCGACCTTTACCGTTTTCGTCTTTTTCGTCACGGAAGTATTCGGCCATAGTCAAACCGGTCAAAGCAACGCGCAGACGGTTGCCCGGAGGTTCGTTCATTTGGCCATATACCATGGCTACTTTATCCAATACGTTGGAATCTTTCATCTCATGGTAGAAGTCGTTACCTTCACGGGTACGTTCACCCACACCTGCGAACACGGACAGACCGCTGTGCGCTTTGGCGATGTTGTTGATCAATTCCATCATATTCACGGTTTTGCCCACACCGGCACCACCGAACAGACCTACTTTACCGCCCTTAGCAAACGGACACAGCAAGTCGATCACTTTAATACCGGTTTCCAACAATTCGGTAGTTGAAGACAACTCGTCGAATTTCGGAGCAGTTTGGTGAATAGCACGGCTCTTGTCGGTATCGATCGGACCCGCTTCATCAACAGGCGTACCCAATACGTCGACAATACGACCCAATGTACCTTTACCTACCGGCACAGTGATTGGTGCACCAGTATTACTTACAGACATGCCGCGTTTCAGGCCGTCTGAACTACCCATTGCAATAGTACGGACAACGCCGTCACCCAGAAGCTGTTGAACTTCCAGAGTCAGACCGTTCTCGTCCAATTTCAGGGCATCGTAAACATGCGGGATAGCGTCGCGTGGAAATTCCACGTCAACCACCGCACCAATAACTTGTACGATTTTGCCTTGGCTCATTATCGTATCCTAATTTCCTGTTCAGGCTCCAGACGGCATTAAACTGCCGCTGCACCTGCTACAATTTCTGACAATTCTGTGGTAATCGCGGCTTGACGCGATTTGTTGTACACCAAGCGCAATTCTTTGATGGCATTGCCTGCGTTATCGGTTGCGGCTTTCATCGCTACCATACGCGCGGCTTGTTCAGATGCCATGTTGTCGCTCAATGCCTGATAAACCACAGACTCTAAATAGCGGCGAACCAAATATTCCAATACGGCGATAGGACTCGGCTCGTAGCGGTATTCCCAAGTAAATGAAGAATGACCTGTTCCGTCGTCAATGACGTTTTCACCGATAGGCAGCAAAACTTCCATACGCGGCTCTTGGCGCATTGTATTGACGAAACGTGAGTAAACCATATGGATACGGTCTAATTCATGCTTCTCATAACGTTGGAAGATTTCGGTCAGAGGGCCGAGCAACAATTCCATTTTTGGGGTATCACCCAAATTGGTTGCACTGGCAATAACATTCAAACCGATGCTTTGGCATGCAGCCAAACCTTTACTACCTAGGCACACGACTTCGACTTCGATGCCTTGTTCCTGATACTCTTGAACTTGCGCCAAAAACTTTTTCAGTACGTTTGCGTTCAAGCCACCGCACAAACCTTTGTCCGAGGTAATCAAAATGAAACCGGCACGACGCACTTCGCGGTGCGGCTCCAACAATTTGATACCATGATCGGCATTAGTCTGTGCAAGATGGCTCATCACTGTACGCACTTTTTCGGCGTACGGACGCGCTAAGCGCATCCGGTCTTGAGTCTTCCGCATTTTAGAGGTCGACACCATTTGCATCGCTTTAGTGATCTTTTGGGTATTTTGAACACTACGGATTTTGGTGAGAATCTCTTTTCCGACTGCCATTTCAGACTCCTTTCATCTCAATACTTATGCTTGGTAAGCGTAAGAAGATTTGAAAGATTTCATGGCTTCGGTCAATGCTTTTTCGCTTTCGTCAGACATTGCGCCTGATGCATTAATCGCTTCCAGAACGTCAGGATGTTGCGTACGTACGAAACTCAAGAATTCTGCTTCGAAAGCCAAGGCTTTGGATACCGGAACATCTGCGTAAGAACCGTTGTTGATCGCCCACAAAGTCAATGCCATTTCGGCAGTGTTCAATGTGCTGAATTGTTTTTGTTTCATCAATTCAGTAACCACTTCACCGTGTTGCAGCTGTTTGCGTGTTGCTTCGTCCAAATCGGAAGCAAATTGCGAGAATGCCGCCAATTCACGGTACTGTGCCAACGCCAAACGGATACCGCCACCCAGTTTTTTGATGACTTTGGTTTGTGCTGCACCACCTACGCGCGATACGGAAATACCGGCATTGATTGCAGGACGGATACCGGCGTTGAACAAGTCGGTTTCCAAGAAGATTTGGCCGTCTGTAATCGAAATTACGTTGGTTGGTACGAATGCTGATACGTCACCGGCTTGGGTTTCAATAATTGGCAACGCAGTCAGAGAACCGGTTTTGCCTTTTACTTCGCCATTGGTCAGTTTTTCAACTTCGTTTTCGCTGACGCGGGCTGCACGTTCCAACAGACGGGAGTGCAGATAGAATACGTCGCCAGGATATGCTTCACGGCCAGGAGGACGGCGTAACAGCAGAGAAATTTGACGGTATGCAACGGCTTGTTTAGACAAGTCATCGTATACGATCAACGCATCTTCACCACGGTCACGGAAGAATTCACCCATGGTACAACCGGAGTAAGGAGCGATATATTGGAGTGCAGCGGCTTCAGAAGCAGTTGCAGCAACCACGATAGTATGCTCCATCGCGCCATGCTCTTCCAATTTGCGTACTACGTTGGCAATAGAAGATGCTTTTTGACCGATAGCCACATAAATACAGATTACGCCTGTACCTTTTTGGTTAACGATGGCATCCAGTGCTACGGCAGTTTTACCGGTTTGACGGTCACCAATAATCAGCTCACGTTGGCCACGACCAACCGGAACCATAGAGTCAATAGCTTTCAGGCCGGTTTGCATTGGTTGGTCAACCGATTTACGCGCAATCACACCTGGTGCAATTTTTTCGATTGGAGCAGTCAATGTTGTGTTGATTGGACCTTTACCATCGATAGGACGACCCAATGCATCAACCACGCGGCCAACCAGTTCACGACCGATCGGCACTTCCAAAATACGGCCGGTACAGGTAACTGTATCGCCTTCTTTAATGTGTTCGTACTCACCCAACACTACGGCACCGACGGAGTCACGCTCCAAGTTCATGGCCAGACCGAAAGTGTTACCGGGAAATTCGAGCATCTCACCTTGCATCGCGTCTGACAAGCCATGAATGCGCACAATGCCGTCTGTAACAGAAACAACGGTACCACGGGTACGCACTTCTGCATTGACGGACAGATTTTCGATTTTGGCTTTAATCAAATCGCTAATTTCAGCAGGATTAAGCTGCATGAAAACTCTCCTAATTTGTCATAGTCGCATACAAAGCATTCAGTTTGCCTTGTACGGACAAATCCAAGACCTGATCACCCACTTCTACTTTGATGCCACCGATTAATTCAGGGGCAACTTTAGTTACCACATCCAATTTGCTGTTGAAGCGTTTTGTCAGGATATCGGTAACATCGGCCAGCTGCTGAGAACTGAGCTCATACGCGCTGTAAATTACTGCCGATTTCGTATTGTTGTGTATCAAGGTCAAATCTTGATATTGGGCATAAATTTCCGGCAATACCAGCAAACGCTTTTGCTCGGCCAAAACGGTAATAAAATTTGCCAATTCGACATTTTTGATACCGACAAGACCTTTGAGCGTTTCTGCCTTTTCGGAAGCTCCCGTTTCCGGTTGCTCGATGAGAGCAATGACTTTCTCATCTTGAACAACCGCTGCGAGTTCTTTCAGTTCGCCCAACCAAGACTCGATTTGGTTTTTTTCCTGAGCCAGACTAAACAATGCTTTCGCATAAGGTCTGGCAATCGTTGCGAACTCTGCCATAAGATTACAGCTCCTGTTTTAAGGCACTGAGCAGATCTGCATGTTTGGAAGCATCGACTTCTTTACGCAGGATAGATTCCGCACCTTTAACAGCCAATGAAGCGACCTGTTCGCGTAACACTTCGCGTGCACGGTTAACTTCTTGCTCTACATCAGCTTTTGCTTGGGCTGCAATGCGTGCTGCTTCATGAGAAGCTTGCTCTTTGGCTTCTTCTACAATTTTTGCAGCACGTTTTTCGGCGTTGGCAACCATTTCGGTTACCTGATTACGCCCTTCGGCCATAAGTTCTGCAACTTTTTTCTCTGCCTGCTCAAAATCGCTCTTACCGCGCTCGGCGGCAGCCAAGCCCTCGGCGATTTTTGCGGCACGCTCATCCAATGCTTTGGCAATCGGAGGCCATACGAATTTCATCGTAAACCAAACCAAGCCAAAGAAAACTAGGATTTGCGCAAATAAGGTTGCATTAATATTCACGTTACTTAACCTTCGTATCTGGGTTAATCAAACAGACCATAAGCCTGTATCTGAACGGATCGCTCCGTCTTGATTACGCAGCACCAAACGGGTTAACGAAGGCGAACAACAGGGCAATAGCCACACCGATCAAGAAGGCCGCGTCGATCAGACCAGCGATCAAGAACAGTTTGGTTTGCAGAGGACCGATCAGCTCAGGTTGGCGAGCAGAAGATTCCAAGTATTTAGAACCAACCATTGCGATACCGATAGAGGCACCCAATGCGCCCAAGGCAACGATCAAACCACATGCGATAGCAATCAAACCCATTTTTAAACTCCTTAAAATAGTAAAGGTTAAACTACAAAAAACAAACTACGAAAAAACTACTTGATTAGTGTGCATCATGCGCTTGTCCGATATATACGAACGCCAACGCCATGAAAATAAATGCCTGCAAGGTGATAACCAAAATGTGGAAAATCGCCCAAGCCAAACCGGCAATCAGGTGGAACACAAATAAAATCGGATCCAAAGTTTCGATGCTGCCGGTTGATGCCCATGCACCACCCAACAAAGCAATCAGCAGGAAGACCAGCTCACCGGCATACATATTACCAAACAACCGCATACCGTGGGATACGGTTTTGGACAAAAACTCTACCAAGTTCAACAAGAAATTGGCCGGAGCGAGCATCGGACCGAAAGGCGCGCTGAACAATTCGTGAATCCAACCGCCAAAGCCTTTGATTTTGATATTGTAATAAATACATACCAACAATACGCCAATTGCCAAAGCCAAAGTCGTATTCAAGTCAGCTGTCGGCACGACGCGCAACAGGGCATGATGATTACCGGTAATGCCTTGCCATGCCATTGGCAGCAAATCAACCGGCAGCATATCCATGGCGTTCATCAGGAAAATCCAGACAAATAGGGTCAAACCCAAAGGCGCAACAGCTTTACGCGATTGTTCGTTATGGATAATGCTCTTACACATGTTATCCACGAATTCGAACAGAATTTCAACAGCCGCTTGGAAACGACCGGGAACACCAGCCGTCGCTTTTTTGGCACCGCGCCACAAAAGGAAGCTGCCGATTACGCCCAACAGAACGGCAAAAAAGATTGCATCAAGGTTAATGAACGAAAAATCAGCAATGTTTTTCAGTCCTTGACCCTGAGTAACATCCGACATACTGGTCAAGCTTTGCAAGTGGTGCTTGATGTAGTCGGCAGCGGTCATAGTTTCACCTGCCATAGTGTTTCACTCTCAACAATACTAAAAAAACCAAATGACTGACACTGAGTAACCCCAATAAGAATGGGAAAAATACCAGCGATTGATGCCATATCGCAAAAACGACCGACATAGATACCAGCGACAGCACTACTTTTAAAACCTCTCCACCGACAAACATTGAACTTTGCAGATCGGGATTTCGTCGGGAAAACTTTAAAAGTAAAACTGCAACAAGGGTAGGCAAAATGTACGAAAATCCTCCCGCCAAAGCAGAGAGGAGGCCGGGCAATCCGGAAAATAACGCACAAACAACTGAAATTATTAACAATACAATTACTTGCAATGGGACTATCCGATTCATTGTACTCCACACCCCAAAAACGCAAGGCAAATTAATATAATCAAGAAGTTTGTTAACGTCAAGCAATATGTTAATCTTTGTGAACCTTTCACAGATAAATGATTAACACATATAAAACAAATCTTTGCAGGAACGGAGTTTAACACAAATTACATGTTGCTACACAGATTTTACAGAAGATTTTGATTTGTATTGTAAGCATCTGTACGACCAGTCCTTTTATCAAAAACTCAGGCCGTCTGAAAATTTTTTTCAGACGGCCTGTTTATCAAACCGTTAAAACTCTTGATTAATGCCTAACTGTTTCAGCAGATATTCGAACGTTTCCGGCGTATCAAAATGCAGTACGATTTTGCCTTTTTTCTGATTACTGGTTTTGACTTCGGCATTGACACCCAATCTCTCGGTCAGGGCATCATTAATACGGCGGATATCCGGGCTGATGGTTTTGGCTGCTTCGGGCTTGGCTTTTTGATGTGCCAACTGGCTGCGGCGCTCTACCTCACGCACCGACCAACCGTTTTTGACTGCTTTTTGAGCCAACTCCAATTGGTCAACCACATGCAAGGTCAGCAACGCGCGGGCATGACCCATTTCCAGACGGCGTTGGTAAAGCATTTCCTGAACCGGCTCAGGCAGACTCAACAGGCGCAGGCTGTTGGAGATGGCGCTACGGCTTTTACCGACGGCTTTTGCGATGGTTTCGTGAGTCAGGCCGAACTCGTCGGCAAGGCGTTTTAAACCTTGTGCTTCTTCAATCGGATTGAGGTTTTCACGTTGCAGGTTTTCAATCAAACCCATGGCCAACGCGGTTTCGTCGCTGATAGTTTTGATGACGACGGGAATTTCGGTCAAACCGGCCAACTGAGAAGCGCGCCAACGGCGTTCGCCGGCAATCAATTCATATTGAGACAGACCACGTTCGCGTACGATAACCGGCTGGATAATGCCTTGCGCTTTAATGGAATCGGCCAGTTCCTGCAAGGCTTCGTCATCCATTTGCACACGCGCCTGATAGCGGCCGGGCTGAATATCGGCGATGGCAACCGTTGTCAGGCGGTCGCTACTGCTGCTGTCCACTGCATTGGAAATCAGCGAATCCAAACCGCGTCCCAATCCACCTTTTGCTTTTGCCATATTGTTTTCCCTTTCAGACGGCCTCATTGTTGAAATGACGTATTCTATCGGATATTGCCGCTTGACGACAATTTGAATCACTATGATTTGGCTATTGCCATTTATTTACGGAGCGAAACCGCAAACACGCCCCTTAAAGCATTACTCAAGCGGATTTCTTCCGCGTTTTCCAACATTGCGCGCGTGATGTGGGTTTCCTTGATTGTATCCACACCTAAATATAGCTGCGGCTGCTTCAATACCGCTTGGCGCATTACTCCGTTCAAAATATCCAAATCCAAAGACGGCGTGAGCCATTGTCCTTGATATTTGACAAACACATTGCTTCTTCCACCCTCTAACAACAGACCGTCTGAATTGAAAAACAGGCTGTCAAATGCACCCTGCCCTTCTGCCGTTTTCCATGCTTGGTCAAAAATTTCACGGCGCGTGGTTTTGAAGCGGCGCAGATAATCGCGTTGACTTAATGTGTGCTCACTCAAGATGACGTATTGCTGCCCATCCAATTCAGAAACAGCCGCATGGCTCAATGCAAGGCCGTCTGAAAACAAAGCGGCTTTAACTCTAAATAACCCACTTGGCAACGCATCTATATAGTGTTGAATTTGCTCTGCCGCATTTTGAGGCCAAAGCAGGTTGAGCGCTTGTGCCGAAATTTTCAGACGGCCTAAATGCAAATCGAGCAAACGGCATTGTTTGTCTTGCACGCGCATGGTTTCAAAAATACTGAAATCAGGCCGCAAGTCATTGAGAAAACGCGCCTTCCAACCGCACTCACGATATTCGGCTTCAGGATCGCTATCAATCACAATCCCCGAACCCACACCATAAACACCTTGATAAAGGCCGTCTGAAACCGGCTTCAGGGATAATGTGCGAATCACAACATTAAATACGCCTTCAAACCCCAAACCCGTATCGCACGGATGCAAAAAGCCGATGCTGCCTGTGTATAAACCACGCGGTTCGGATTCAAGAGACTCAATAATCTGCATACTCATGCGTTTGGGCGCACCAGTAATACTGCCGCACGGGAAGGCTGCACGGAAAATATCAGAAACCGAAACATCAGGCAGCGCCTGCGCCTCGATGGCACTGGTCATCTGCCAAACGCTGCCGAAACGGGAAACTTTAAACGGTTCAGGCACGCGTACTTTGCCCGTTTGCGCGATTTTGCCGAGGTCGTTGCGCAACAAATCGACAATCATCACATTTTCGGCGCGGTTTTTCGGATCGTTTTGCAATTCAACGGCGCGGCGTTCATCTTGTCCGTCATGAAGAATCGGCGCAGTGCCTTTCATCGGCTCGGTTTTGATCAGGCCGTCTGAATCGATTTTGAGGAAAAGTTCGGGAGAAAAACACAAAGTCCACGCATCCTGCCCTGCCCCGTCGGGCAGACAAGACAAAACGGCATACGGCACAGGCTGACGCAAACGGCGGTAAAGCTGGATCGGATTGCCGTAAGTTTGCAGGTGTAGACGCGCGGTGTAATTGATTTGATAGGTATCGCCGCGGCGGATGGCTTCGTGGATTTGGCGGATATGCTCGAGATAATCGGCTTCGGATACAGAGAATCGGGGAGTGGAGATGCCTGCCTCAAGGCCGTCTGAATGATTGGTCAGCCAGCTTTCGGCATCGATTTCGGAACAATCGGCAAACCAGTGCAAACACAAATTGCCACTGCGCGCGGATGAAATATCCATCAGTGGCAATCCGAATTCGTAGTCTGCAAACAACACTGCATGCAGACCTTTTTTCCAACCTGCCTGCAAAACATCATCCAACGACGCCAGTTCGTTATGATGAAAAAGGCAGCTTTCCACATGATTTTGATAGAGTTTTGCACGACCGCTTACCGCATCGTCGAACAGGGCGAAATAAGGCATGATGTATGATACAAATAGGCTGATTATACGCTGTTTTTACAAAAATTATCAAACAAGCCGGAAAAAATCGCTTATGTGTAATTTTATGTAGGCTAACACAGCATAAAGAGGTAAAATCAAGTCATACCACACCATATCATTTAAAACTTAATCGATAAGGAGACTTTATGGCAGACCACCAATTAGAACCGTTCGAGAATGTTGAACTGGGCGAGAAACAAGACCAGCTGCAAGTATTCGAAAAGGCTGTTTTGGAACACGAAGGACGCGGCACTGACGAAGATTCCAGCAGCGCACCGCTTCCTGCCAACTACCCGTACAAACAACGTATGCGCCGCTCTGTTTACGAAAAAGAAAAACAGAAGCTGCAAATCGAATTGTTGAAAGTACAAAGCTGGGTTAAAGATTCCGGTCAGCGTATCGTCAGCCTGTTTGAAGGCCGCGACGCAGCCGGTAAAGGCGGTACCATCAAACGCTTCATGGAACACCTGAATCCGCGTGGCGCGCGCGTGGTTGCTTTGGAGAAACCAACCACTACCGAACGCGGCCAATGGTATTTCCAACGCTACATCCAAAACCTGCCGACCGCAGGCGAAATGGTATTCTTCGACCGCTCATGGTACAACCGTGCCGGCGTAGAACGCGTAATGGGCTTCTGCGAACCTAACGAATACTTGCTCTTCATGCGTCAAACCCCTGAATTGGAACGTATGCTTGTTGCCAGCGGCATCCATCTGTTCAAATTCTGGTTCTCCGTATCCCGTGAAGAACAACTCCGTCGCTTCATCTCCCGTCGTGACGACCCGCTGAAACACTGGAAACTGTCCCCTGTGGATATCCAATCGCTCGACCGCTGGGACGACTACACCGAAGCCAAAAACGCTATGTTCTTCCACACCCACACCGGTGACGCGCCTTGGGTCATCATCCGCTCCGATGACAAAAAACGCGCACGTTTGAACTGTATCCGCTACTTCCTGCATCAGCTGGACTATCCGGGCAAAGACGTGAAAGCCATCGGCAAAGTGGACGAGAAAATCGTTTTGGTTCCTGATACACGTTACAAAGACAAAACTGTCGATCTCGGACACGATTAATTTGTAACATTACCAAAGGCCGTCTGAAATTTCATCTTTCAGACGGCCTTTTCTTAATCCTCGCGATTCCAGTACGTTTTTTGTGCGAATACCAATTTATTGTCAGTGAATTTCAAACTGTCCAAATTCAATGCCCAAACATCGCTTTTCATCACTCGAGCAGCAGGATGCACTTTGTAATACAAAGACTGCGCCGCTTTCAAATCCGCTTCATCCTCAATCAAAGCGGCAGTCGCCGCAAACTGAATGCCGCTGATTTTTGCGATGCTGTCAGGTTGTCCGGCAATGGTACCGGCTACTTTGTCTGACCGACTCATCATTCCGCCATGCTTCGTTTTCAAAGATGTCAACACAATCAATCGGGCATTGGCTTCATCAAACACATAAAAACAACAAGCCGCCCAAACTTCACCGTCTGCCGCAGCGGCAATACTGACGACATGATGATTGCTCAAAAATTTAACGATATTGGTAGGAATCGCTTGCATGATTTTTATCCTCTTTCTCAGTGTATTCAATTTATTTTCAGGCCGTCTGAAACATCAGCCCTGCCAGCGCGGCGCATCGGTTTGAAAAATACCGAACAAGTCCAAAGCATGAGAGACGCTGTGTGTAATCATATCTTCGATGGATTCAGGCTTCTGATATAAAGCCGGAACGGGAGGAAACACGATACCGCCCATCTCTGTCACGCGGCGCATATTGTCGATGTGCGCCAAGTTTAACGGCGCTTCACGCACCATCAACACCAGCTTACGCCGCTCTTTCAACGTTACATCCGCCGCACGGCTGAGCAAATTATCGGCAAATCCATGGGCAACCGAAGCCAAGGTTTTCATTGAACACGGCGCAATTAACATTCCATCCGTCAAAAACGATCCGCTGGCAATACTTGCCCCGACATTACGGACAGAATGTACGACATCCGCCAAAGCATAAACGTCTTCTTTGGTGTAATCCGTTTCCAAAGCGCGGGTCATCTCCGCCCCTTGCGAAACCACCAAATGTGTTTCTACCTGATGCTCACGCAAAAGCTGCAAAGCCTTCACGCCATACTGAAAACCGCTGGCACCGCTGATGCCGACAACCAAACGCTTCATTGTATTTCCCTGTCTCGGCCTAAAAATAAATGAAAGGCAGATTCTCAAGACGAAAAAATAACCGCTAAAAAGCGGTTAGATTTTCTAATGTGGTGCCGACAGCGAGATTTGAACTCGCACAGCCTACGGCCACTACCCCCTCAAGATAGCGTGTCTACCAATTCCACCATGTCGGCATAAATTAAATTGTCTTACTGCTGCTGAGGATTCGGAGCAACAGGAGTTGTATTGTTTTGTGCAGGCGTTGCAGGCTTAGGAGCTTGCTGGGTCTGCTTCACATCGCTGAAGTCTAAACCGTGCTTACTGGAATGGGTGTGAATATACACCATTGCCATGCAGGTCGCAAAGAAAAATGTTGCAGCAACGGCAGTCGAGCGGCTGAGGAAGTTGGCATTACCGGCAGAACCGAATACGCCTTGCGCGCTACCGCTGCCGGAACCGAATGTTGCGCCGGCATCCGCACCTTTACCGTGTTGCAGCAATACTAACACGATTACGAATAGAGCGGAAATAATATTAATAATCCAGATAAGGGTTTTAAAGGCTTCCATATGTTTTCTACGAGGCTTGTGCTGCGTTGATGATGGCGGTAAAGGAGTCATATGATAATGACGCGCCACCAACCAATGCGCCGTCTACATGAGGTACTGCGAAGATGTCGGCTGCGTTATCCGCTTTCACACTTCCGCCGTAAAGAACGCGGATTTTAACATCGCTTCCGCACAAAGACAAGATTTCTTTGTAGATAAATGCGTGCATGTCGGCGATTTGTTCGACGGTAGCAACTTTGCCTGTACCGATCGCCCAAACCGGCTCGTAGGCAACGGCGATGTTTTTGGTGTCCAAACCTTGCAGGATAGAAAGCTGGTGGGCAATGACTTCGTGCTCTTTACCGGCTTCGCGTTCTTCCAAGCTTTCGCCGACGCACAACAATGGAATCAGGCCGACGTTGAGGACGTTTTCCATTTTGCGGCGTTGGATTTCGTTTTTCTCGCCGAAATAAAGGCTGCGCTCGGAGTGGCCGATGAGGACGATGTCTGTACCGATGTCGGCAAGCATTTCGGCGGACACTTCGCCGGTGTATGCGCCGTTATTCGGGAAACGGCTCACATCTTGCGCACAGGTCAAGATGCGGTTGTTCAAAACAATCTGCATGGCGTTGTGCAGTTGCAACAGATAAACGGTCGGAGCGGCCAGGCCGATTAACACGCGTTCTGCGGTTGGCATGACACGGAAGCGGTGCATAAGCGCATTGTTGTTTTGGAGTCGGCCGTTCATTTTCCAGTTGCCGATAACCCATTTTTGGTCCCACATTCCGATTTGGTGATACATCTTTATTGCTCCGTGTGTTGGTTGTTGCTTGTTGTAGCGTCGTGTAATGTGAAAGTTTAGTGGATATATGTGCGCTTGGCAATTATTAACGGGCCTCCGGGGCCGTCTGAAAGATGGCACACTCTCCGACAAGGATTTATAATGTATGCTTCGATAAAATTAAGAATTGAACGGAGCACAAATATGGACTTTGAAAAAGCGCGTTTCAATATGGTTGAACAGCAGATTCGTCCGTGGGATGTCTTGGACTTCGACATTTTGGATGCTTTGGAGGAGATCGAGCGCGAACATTTTGTCGGCGAGGCTTTTCAAGGTTTGGCCTATGCGGATATGGAGCTGCCGCTGACCAACGGCCATAAGATGTTGGAACCCAAAGTCGTTGCCCGCCTGGCTCAAGGCTTGAAACTGAAAAAAGACGAAACTGTCTTAGAAATCGGTACAGGCTCAGGCTATGCAACCGCCCTGCTGTCCAAACTGGCCGGCAAAGTCGTCACTGACGACATCGATGCCGAGCAGCAGCAACGCGCCAAAAAAGTTTTGGACGAATTGGGCTTTACCAACGTCAATTATGTGCAAAACAACGGCCTGACCGAAGCATCGCAAGGCGCGCCTTTCGATGCGATTTATGTGGGCGGCGCAGTAGACAGCGTACCTGAAATTCTGAAAGAGCAACTGAAAGACGGCGGCCGTATGGTGGTCATCATCGGCCGCAAACCGGTACAACACGCGCTTTTGCTGACGCGTAACGGCAATGAGTTTTCCGAAAAGGTATTGTTCGACACCGTCGTAGCACACTTGGAAGACAAATCGGCCAATCCGTTTGGCGATTTCGATTTTTAAACAACAGGCCGTCTGAAAATTCAGACGGCCTCATGCTTTTACCCAACCCTATGACCGACATCATCCAACTCTCGCCCACCGAATTGAAACAATGGCAGGACGAAGGCCGCGCATTTCATCTGCTCGACGTCCGCACCGATGAAGAACACTCCATCTGCACCCTACCCGCCGCCATTCATATCCCGATGAACCTCATCCCCCTGCGCCAAAACGAGCTGCCCGACGACGATTTGCCCATCGTCATTTACTGCCACCACGGCATCCGCAGCCTGCACACGGCAATATATTTGGAAGACGCCGGATTTGAAAACCTCTACAACCTGCAGGGCGGTATTGATGCTTGGGCAATGCAGGTTGACAGCAAAATGATGCGGTATTGAATCGGTTTTATCAATAAAAGGCCGTCTGAAGCAGGATTTCAGACGGCCTTTGCAATTATTTCACAAACCGTGCATCTGCCATAAACGGCCGTGTAGCGGCTGGTTTGGCGGAATAGAAGCGGGAGAACGTGCTGTCGATTTTGGTCTGTATCGGCTTACCGTCCAATGTTGCCGATGCTTCCAATTTCACGCCACCGCCACTGGTTTCGCCTAATTTCATATTTGGCAACGTCAGTTTGGCAATATTGAGTTTCACATTTCCCACTTTGGTATCGGGAGACATCAGCTGTTTGCCGACCGGACGGATTTTTTCACCCTCATCATGAGGCGCGGCACCACCGTTATCGTCAACCACACCGATATTAATCAATCTGGCAGACGCCAAATCCATCTTGCCGTTTTTGACCGGAATACCGACAAACAGTTTTACGCCGCGATGAATGAACGTATTGTCCCGCCACTGAGTTTGGCCCTCTTTCGGCGGTTTGGTTTCTGCCGCCACCGAATAAGTGCGGCCCATAATCATCAATTTATAACCTGGAATTTTTTTCGAACCGAATCCATCAGTGATATCTTCGACCAGTTGCGGCGCAGTCAGGGTTTCGTTTGCCAAAATACGGGCTGAAGTTTCTGCCAAATGGGCAGGCTTGCCGTCTATGGTCAATGCCTGTTCATGGCCGAAATCAGACGCAAATGCAGGCACGGTGGCCAGTGCAGCGGCCAATGCTAGAATACGGATAGTTTTCATTGCAGACTCCTGATAAAAATGTAATTGGGTTGATTACCCGATAAAATCCGGGCGATATTGATAGGAATCGGTATTTTTATACAAATGATACAGATTATCAAGAATATTTGGATTTTAAAATAAAAAAGGCCGTCTGAAATCCAGTTTCAGACGGCCTTTTCAATCTACTTAAAACCTTCTATCAGTCTTTGAAGCGTTTGAATACCAATGTGCCGTTGGTACCGCCAAAGCCGAAGGAATTGGAGATGGCAACGTCGATTTTCGCATCGCGTGCTTCGTTGGCGCAGTAGTCCAGATCGCAACCGGCTTCAACGTCTTGTTCAAAGATGTTGATGGTTGGTGGAGATTTTTGCTCGTGTACTGCCAACACACTATACAACGCTTCCACGCCACCGGCTGCGCCGAGCAAGTGGCCGGTCATAGATTTGGTAGAGTTAACGATGACTTTGCGCGCATGATCGCCTAAAGCGCGTTTGATGGCTTTGGTTTCATTGGCATCGCCTAAAGGAGTCGATGTACCGTGTGCGTTGACGTAATCAACGTCTTCAGGATTCAGGCCGGCATCTTTCAGCGCACGAGTAACCGCCAATGCAGGGCCTTCTTCGTTAGGCGCGGTAATGTGGTAAGCATCGGAGCTCATACCGAAGCCGACGATTTCGGCGTAAATTTTCGCACCGCGTTTTTTCGCGTGTTCCAATTCTTCCAACACCAGCACTCCAGCGCCTTCGCCGATAACGAAACCGTCACGGCCTTTGTCCCACGGACGGGAAGCGGTAGCAGGGTCGTCGTTGCGAGTGGAAAGTGCCTTCATGGCGGCAAAACCGCCAACGCCCAAAGTGCTGATCGCACCTTCTGCGCCACCGGCAATCATAACGTCTGCGTCGCCGTATTTAATCAGTCGTGCAGAGTCGCCGATAGAATGCGCGCCGGTCGTACAGGCAGAAACCATACCGTAGCTCGGGCCGCGGTAGCCTTTGAGAATGGTGACGTGGCCGGAAATCAGGTTAATCAGCGAGCCTGGAATAAAGAAAGGATTGATTTTGCGCGCGCCGCCTTCGATAACGGCTTTGCCGGTCGCTTCGATGCTGGGCAGGCCGCCGATACCGGAGCCGATGTTGACACCGACGCGGTCTTTGTCGAGGGTTTCCAAATCGTCCAAGCCTGAATCGTTGATGGCTTGCAGGGCGGCGGCGATACCGTAGTGGATAAACACGTCCATACGGCGCGCTTCTTTCGCGCTGATGTATTGGCCGATATCGAAATCGCGTACTTCGCCGGCGATTTGGCTGTTGATGTCGGATGCGTCAAAGCGGGTAATCCGTCCGATGCCGCTTTTGCCTGCGAGCAGATTGCTCCATGCGGTGGCGACGTCGTTGCCGACCGGTGATACTTGGCCAAGACCTGTGATGACTACTCTTCTCTGACTCATGATAATCTCGCTGTTGGTTGTCGGGATTTTCGCGGCAGCCTTGCTCTTTTTCTTTGTGAAACGGGCAAAACTCATGCCGTCTGAAATTTCAGGGGTTTAATAATAAGGTAAAAGCCTCTATTGCGATGGCGCAGCAGAGGCTGGATGTTTGGTGCGACCGATTAGCCTTGGTGGGCGTTGATGTAGTCGATAGCCAATTGTACGGTAGTGATTTTTTCAGCGTCTTCGTCAGGGATTTCGCAGCCGAAAGCTTCTTCCAAAGCCATCACCAGTTCTACGGTGTCCAGAGAGTCAGCACCCAAATCGTCTTGGAAAGAAGATTCGTTTTTCACTTCGGCTTCGTTTACGCCCAGTTGTTCAGCAACAATTTTTTTAACTTGTTGTTCGATGTTTGACATGTCAGTCGTTCCTTTTCGCCTTGCGGCAGGTTGTTTAAGGGAAATAATTCGTCGGTATTGTACCGAATTCGGATAGAGTTTTCCATCTAATCCTGCATTTTAGCACAGATTATTCAGTAAAAACCTGTTGTTGTGCATATTAGCATAGCCTGATTTTAACCTACAAGCGGGAATTTGTTTTGTTACGTATTAACATTAACATTATTAAAAAAAGGGGCTGTACTAGATTAGCAGATATGTTACCCTCGAAATATGAAGATAACACACTGCAAATTAAAGAAAAAAGTACAGAAAGAACTGCTTCGTTTTTTTGTACTCGAAGTTACCGCCCGTTCCGCTGCCGATATTTTGGGCATTCAGCCCAACTCCGCTATTCTGTTCTACTGCAAAATTCGTATGGTTATCCGCCATTATCTGGCCTTGGTTGCCGATGAGGTTTTTGAGGGCCCTGTCGAGTTGGACGAAAGCTATTTCGGCGGACGGCGTAAAGGCAGACGTGGTCACGGGGTGGCAGGAAAAGTGGTTGTCTTCGGCATTCTGAAACGCAACGGACGGGTCTCTACCGTTGTGGTGGATAATGCCAAGTCTGAAACGTTACTCCCTGTCATTAAAAAGAAAATCATGCCGGACAGCATTGTTTACACGGATAGCCTGAGCAGCTACGACAAGTTGGACGTGAGCGGTTTCATCCATTACCGCATCAACCATTCCAAGGAATTTGCCGACCGTCAGAACCACATTAACGGCATTGAAAATTTTTGGAATCAGGCAAAACGCGTCTTGCGCAAATACAACGGAATCGATCGCAAATCTTTCCCGCTGTTCTTGAAAGAATACGAATTTCGATTTAATTTCGGCACACCGTCTCAACAGCTTAAAATCCTGCAAAAATGGTGTGGAATTTAGGGCTAATCTACTAGTACAGACCCTTAAAAAATTTTGATGGCGGTTGCTGCTGAAAAAGTAGGAATTAGATTTGAGAGAAGGTTTTTTGCATATGCTGGTTTCGTGAAGGCCTACGCAGGATCAGCGTTGTCAGCGTTTTCATGTGTATGCTAACCTTCTGCAAGGTATCTGCTTAATCATATTTGAAATCAGTATTAAAGCATAATTATCAGTATCCGAAATTCCAGTTAATTAAATATTCAGAGACAATCGTTAAGATTGATTTAAGGATGAAAATGCAAGACCAAGAAAACATTAAAAACCAAGAAGAACAAGAAAATCAGCCAAAAGAAGACAATGGTGCCATGACCAAGTTGCAAGATGTGTTCAATCTTGCGCATGACCAGGCCCATCCCGATAAAATTGATGCCGTCATCCGCGCCAATACTCGGGTGTCCGGAACCAATATGTGGGTATTGATGTTTGCCATTGCCGTGGCGAGTATCGGTCTGAATGTAAACAGCACGGCGGTAGTGATCGGCGCGATGTTGATTTCGCCGTTGATGGGGCCGATTGTAGGTATGGGTTACGGTTTGGCGGTAGGGGATACTGCGCTGATCCGTCAAGCCGTGCGCAATATTATTATATTCGTCGTCATCAGCTTGATTACCGCTACGTTGTATTTCCTGTTAACCCCGCTTAAAGAGGCGCAAAGCGAGCTTTTGGCGCGTACTCAGCCGACCCTTTGGGATGTGTTGATTGCCTTCTTCGGTGGTAGTGCGGGTATTGTGGCGCTGACTCGAAAAGAAGGAGGCAATGCCATACCGGGTGTGGCGATTGCTACCGCATTGATGCCGCCCCTGTGTACTGCGGGCTACGGACTGGCACATGGCAACTGGCACTACTTTCTCGGTGCTTCATATCTTTTTGCCATCAACTGCGTGTTCATCGCTTTTTCGACCTTGTTGTTTTCTAAGCTGCTCAAGCTGCCGCGCAGGGGGTTGGTAACGGAATCCAAACGCCGGTTGCAAAGCATCATTATTACTGCCGTCGTGTTGGCTGTGATGATTCCGAGCGGCTATATGGCATCAGGGCTGGTGCGTCAGGAGATCTTCAACACCAGAGCCAATGCCGCCATTGCCACTGCGCAGCAACAGGAAGGTTTTTTCGTGCTGCGTAAGATGTTGAACCACAGAGAAAATAAAGTCGGTCTGATTGTCAATGGAACGGGCAATGCCGAGAAAATTTCCGCCTTGCTGGTGAAAAGCCTTAACGCGTCGGGGGTGAAAGAGCCGAAGGTCAACGTGGTCTATGCGGGAGGGAACGATGCCAAAATCGAAGAATTGCTGGCAAGCCGAAACAACCCGGTTCAGCAGCAAAATGAGCTGAAAGAGCAGCAGGCCTATATCGATACCATACTGGCAGGCAAAGCCTCCGATATCGACGATGCAGCGGTACTCAAGGAATTAAAAGCCCAATATCCGGAAGCGGAAAAAATCGTTGTCGGACGCGGCTTGGCTTGGGATAAAGCGCAAACAACGCCTGTTTCCGAACAGTCTGAAAGCCAAAAAAACGCAGAACCGAAGACAGATACATATGACGATATCGTCGTTGTCTCTCTCGAATTGGAGCAGCCACTACCTGCCAAAGATCACGAGCGGATACAGGCGTGGTTAAGCCAGCGTTATGAGGGTAAGGTAGTGCGCATATTGCAAACGCACAAGTCTCAGACAGATAAACCGTCTAACGAATAATCGCCTTCAGGCTTTATCCATTTCCGAGAAATCATTGATTGTTCCTAGTACACCAAATCCGCCTCAAACACGCCTCTCAAGGCGTTGGAGAGGCGGATTTTTTCTGCGCGTTCGAGCATGTCGCGGGTGATGTGCGTTTCGATGATGGTGTCCGCGCCCAAGTAGGTTTGCAGCTGCTGCAACACGGCTTGGCGCATGATGCCGTTGAGGATATCCAAATCCAGAGACGGGGTGAGACAGGTGTTTTTGTGCATGTTCATGTTTCAGTATTCTCCTGGAAATACTGTAAACAACGCTACTAGTTTCTACAGCATCGAGTTGATAACGTTCGCCCACACCGGCAAGGTTTTCTGCGCCAAGGACGAGTTTGAGTTTCTCAAAGTCGATTTGGTCTTCGCAAAAGACTTCGGGAAAGATTTGTTTGAGTTTTAATATATTGTTTTGTTTGAAATTATTTTCTAAATCGTGCATAATTTTTCGGTTCGGTTGCCATAATTGCGTCTTCCATCAATGATCACTTACAAAGTGTCCATTTTATCGGGATATGTTGAAAGTTAAAAGAAAAGAAGGCCGTCTGAAAAACTTTTAATATTCGTTTTTCAGACGGCCTTCTTTTCACTTGCCGAAACAAGAGTATTTTGTTTCTCAACTTTACGAAACAGTCAGTCCTGCTGCTTACTTCTACCCTAAAAACTCTTTCAAAAACAGCAAGACACAGGCAAGTTCGTCGGCGGATTCGCGTTGGGTGCCGTTGCCGGTATGGCCGCCGCCGTCAGGCGAGTAGAGCCAAGATTGCGGCGAGGTTTCGCGCAGTTTGGCGTAAAACTTGAGCGCGTGGGCGGGATGGACGCGATCGTCGCTGAGGCTGGTGGTAATGAGCGCTGGCGGATAATCGATGCCGTCTGAAAGATTGTGATACGGCGACAATTCGCCCAGCCAGCGTTTGCAGACTTCGTATTTCTGCGGATTGCCGTATTCATCCGTCCAGCTTGCGCCGGCGGAGAGCAGCGGATAGCGGATCATGTCGGTCAGCGGCACTTCGCACACCAGCGCACCTATGCTTTGCGGTTCGCGCACGAAGGCGGCGGCGGTAATCAGGCCGCCGTTGCTGCCGCCCTGCAAACCGATGTGTTCGGGCGAACTCATGCCGCGTTCGGACAAATCGCGCACGACGGCCAGCAAATCGTCGACGCTTTTGTGTTTGCTGATTCCCTGCGCCGCCTGATGCCAGCGCGGGCCGAACTCGCCGCCGCCGCGTATGTTCGCCAACACGAAGGCGTTGCCCTCTTCCAGCCAGTATTTGCCGATGCTGCCCAGATAATGCGGCAGCTCGGGCACGCCGAAACCGCCGTAGGCATAGACCAGCGTCGGCGTGTCGGGCGCGGCGTTTTTGCCGACGTGGAAATAAGGGATGCGCTCGCCGTCGGCCGAAGTCGTCCAAAACTGTTGCACGTTGATGCCGTCTGAATCAAACTGCTGCGGCTGGCGGCGCATGACGGTCAGTTCCATCACGTTCAAATCCAGCGCAAACAGCGTCAGCGGCGTGGTGAAATCGCTGGCGGCAAGGTAAACCACGTCGCCGCCCCACGGTTGGTCGGTCATTTCCAACGCGCCCGAAGGCAGGCGCGGCAGTTCGACTTCCTGCCATTTGCCGTCGGTAAAGCGCCATGCTTTCAGACGGCCTTGTACGTTTTCCAGCAGGCTCGCCACCACAAAACGCTTGGTCGTTTCCACGCTCTCCAATGCCTGCGTTTCATCGGGCGCAAACAAAAGCTGCGCTGCACCCAATTCGCCGCGATTCAGCTTCACCGCCACCAGCGCGCCGCTCGGATAGCTTTGGTTCGCTCGGTTCCAATCCTTGCGCAACGTCAGCAAAAGATGCCCCGCCAGATAGCCGACCACGTCGCAATCATTAGGCAGGTTCAACGGTTTCGCCTCGCCTTCGGCCGACACCTGCAAATAAGTTTTGGTGTAAAAACCGTCCGACGCTTCAATCAAATCAATCGGCGAACCCTGCGGATCGAGATAACGCCACGCGTTCACCATCATCGCGCCTTTATCGATTTGGTACACCGGCAGGCTTTCCTCAAAACTTTTGCCGCGCTCCACCAGCCACACTTCACACGGATAGCCCGATTCGGTCAACTGGCGTTCGTCCCAAGCCGGACACACCCACACGCTGTTTTCATCGCGCCACGACACATGGTTTTTGCCTGCCGGAAAGTGAAAACCGCCTTCTACCAACTCCCCTGCTTCCAAATCCACTTCCAGCGTGTACGCCGTATCGCCGCCCGATTTGCTCAGTGTTAACAACGCGCGGTTGGGCTGCTCCACCAAGTGCGACACGCCGCCCAAATACACATCGTCGCCGAGCAATTCGTCGAAATCCGCCACTGAAAACAGGATTTTCCACTCGGGATAGCCGGAACGGTAAGTCGCCGCTGTACACACGCGGTACACGCCCTTCGGATATTCCGCATCCTGATGGAAATGGTACATCCGCGCGCGGTGTTCCTGACAGAACGGAATCTGCCGCGTGTCCTGCAACTGCGCCAAAATGCCGTCGGACAATTCGCGCGCTTTGTCGTTTTCTAAAAAACGCGCACGCGTTTCGGCATGCGCCGCGGCGGCAAAATTTTGTGTTTCGGGAGATTCGAGGTTTTCAAAATGGAGATAGGAATCGGGGTAAGATTTCATAGGAAAAGGCCGTCTGAAAGATTGTGAAACGGAATTATAACGGCAAAATCAAAAAAGGCCGTCTGAAACCTGCATTTCAGACGGCCTGAGACATTATTCAATTTAACGTCCGTATATTTTCCACAAACCTTCCTGCAAACCAAATGCAGGCTCGCCGTCTTGCGACTGGGTGCGGACGTAGCTGCCGTCAGGCTGCATCAGCCAAGCCTGGGTATTGTCTTCCAAGGCCATTTCCAAACCTTCGCGGATCACACGTTCTTTGAGTTCGGGCGTGGTAATCGGCGTGGCGACCTCAATGCGGCGGAAGAAGTTGCGACCCATCCAGTCGGCGCTGGAGATAAAGGTATCGTCTGCGCCGTTGTTATGGAAGCAATACACGCGCGAGTGTTCGAGTTGGCGGCCGATAATGGAACGGACGCGGATGTTTTCGGACAAGCCTTTTACACCCGGACGCAAAGTACACATACCGCGCACAATCAGATCAATTTGCACGCCTGCCGCGCTGGCCTGATACAGCGCATCAATTACGCTCGGCTCGATGAGGGAGTTCATCTTGGCGGTAATCCGCGCCGGTTTGCCGGCTTTGGCGTGGTCGGTTTCCTGCTTGATGCGGTCGATGACCATTTTGTGCAGGGTAAACGGGCTTTGATAGAGCTTGTTCAGACGGCCCGGCTTGCCCAAGCCTGTGATTTCCATAAACAGGGTGTTCACATCGGCAGTGATTTGTTCGTCGGCGGTAATGATGCCGAAGTCAGTGTAGATGCGCGATGTGCCTTGGTGGTAGTTGCCGGTACCGAGGTGGGCATAACGCTTGAGCACGCCGTCTTCGCGACGGATAACCAAAGCCATTTTGGCATGGACTTTGTAGCCGAATACGCCGTACACGACGTGTGCGCCAGCCTCTTCCAGCTGTTTCGCCCAGTTGACGTTGTTGGCTTCGTCAAAACGCGCCATCAGTTCAACGACGACGGTAACCTGCTTACCCGCCAGTGCGGCCTTCATCAATGCGCGTACAAGCTCAGAATTGCTGCCGGTGCGGTAGATGGTCATTTTGACGGCCAATACATCCGGATCGGCCGCAGCCTCGCGTATCATTTGGACAACCGGATCGAAAGACTGATACGGGTGGTGCAGCAAAATCGGCGACTGTTTGACCAGCTTGAACACGGAACCGTTTTTGCGCAAGGCTTTCAGACGGCCTGCATTGCGCGGCGGAAACTTCAAATCCGGCCTGTCCACCAAATCGGGGACGGCATTGAGGCGCACCAAATTGACCGGCCCTTTGACCTGATACAGCTCGGCAGAAGTCAGCTTGAACTGTGCAAGCAGGAAGTCATGAATATGCTCCGGACAAGTATCCGCCACTTCCAAGCGCACGCCGTCGCCGTATTCGCGGTCGTGCAACTCGTTTTGAATCGCGGCACGCAGGTTTTTCAAATCTTCCTCATCCACTGTCAAATCGCTGTCGCGCGTGAGGCGGAATTGATGGCAACCCTTCACTTTCATGCCGGGGAAAAGTTTGCCGACATGGGCGTGCAAAATAGACGATAAGAACACAAAGCCTGCGTCGCCGCCGCAAATTTCAGACGGCATGGGGACGACACGCGGCAAAATGCGCGGTGCCTGCACAATCGCCATTCCTGACGGACGGCCGAACGCATCCGTGCCTTCGAGTTCGACGGCAAAGTTGAGCGATTTGTTTAACGGGCGCGGGAACGGGTGCGAAGGATCGAGGCCGATGGGGGTGAGAATGGGCAAAAGCTCGTTGTCGAAATAGTTTTCAATCCATTTCTTTTGCGCGGCCGTCCAATTGCGGCGGCGGTAAAAATGGATGCCTGCACGGTCAAGTTCGGGCTGAAGCACATTATTAAACAAATCATATTGCTCGCGGATCAGCGCCTGCGCCTCTTTTGCCACCGCTTCGATGGTTTCGGCTGCGGTTTTGCCGTTGTCGAGCGGCTGATGCGGACGCAATTTGTTTTCGCGTTTCAACCACGCCATGCGAACTTCAAAAAATTCGTCCAAATTGGAAGAAACAATGCACAAAAAACGCAAACGCTCCAACAAAGGAACATTCGCATCCTGCGCCTGAGCCAATACGCGGCGGTTAAACGCCAACAGGCTGAGTTCCCGGCAAAGAATTCGGTTTTGTTCGGGCATGGTTTCCTCCTGAAACATCGGTCATTAAGATGATCAAGTATAACGTTTTGACGCTGTTCCGTCAGGTTTCAGACGGCCTTGGCAGAAAACCTTATCCCTATTTGAGGCAAGACAAAGGGTTATCCGTTATTTTCTATGCCGAAACAGCGGTTTTTGCTATAATGCGCAGTTTAATGCAACCGCAATACCACTGCTAAAGGATAAGAAAATGGGCTTTTTGCAAGGCAAAAAAATTCTGATTACCGGCATGATCTCCGAGCGTTCCATCGCTTACGGCATCGCCAAAGCCTGCCGCGAACAAGGCGCGGAATTGGCATTTACCTACGTTGTCGACAAACTGGAAGAGCGCGTCCGTAAAATGGCAGCCGAACTCGGCTCCGAACTCGTGTTCCGCTGCGACGTTGCCAGCGACGACGAAATCAACCAAGTTTTCGTTGACTTGGACAAACATTGGGACGGCTTGGACGGCCTCGTCCACTCCATCGGCTTCGCCCCCAAAGAAGCCTTGAGCGGCGACTTCCTCGACAGCATCAGCCGCGAAGCGTTCAACACCGCTCACGAAATCTCCGCATACAGCCTGCCTGCGCTGGCCAAAGCCGCCCGTCCGATGATGCAGGGCCGCAATGCCGCAATCGTCGCCCTGAGCTACTTGGGTGCCGTTCGTGCCATTCCTAACTACAACGTTATGGGCATGGCCAAAGCCAGCCTCGAAGCCGGCATCCGCTTCACCGCCGCCTGCCTGGGCAAAGAAGGCATCCGCTGCAACGGCATCTCCGCAGGCCCGATCAAAACCCTGGCCGCTTCCGGCATCGCCGATCTCAGCAAACTCTTGGGCCACGTCGCTTCCCACAACCCATTGGGTCGTAACGTTACCACCGAAGAAGTTGGCAACACAGCCGCCTTCCTACTGTCCGACCTCGCTTCCGGCATTACCGGCGAGATTACCTACGTTGACGGCGGTTACAGCATCAACGCGCTGAACGACGAAGAGAACTAAACAGTTTTCACGCCAAACGCACTTTCATGATGAAAGTGCGTTTTTTATGGCCATTACATTATGGTTTGAATAACTGCATGACAAAAAAGGCCGTCTGAAAGTCAAATACGAATACGAAACATTACCTTTACAGACTTTCAATGATTATGTTTTCAACATTATTATATTATCATTCTACCTCGATTTGAAATTTCGATAGAGCATTGATTCTAAAGATAACATTCATATTATCTGATACTTAGCCACGGATAAAAAGTGGTGCAAAAAAGTAACAAAAAAAATTCAGACGGCCTATTTTTCATACAGAAGGCATAGAAGCAGGGCATTTTTAGCATAAAATACAAAATTTAACACTATTGAATTTTTCTTAACCGATAAAGCGTTAATATGCCTGCCGATTTATTGAATCACATCTGATTTTGACTCAAACACATACAGGAGATTAATTATGTCAATCGCTTCAGAATTTAAAGAATTTATTATGCGTGGCAACGTTGTCGACCTCGCAGTCGGTATGGTTGTCGGTACAGCATTCAGCGGCATCGTCAAATCATTGGTTGACGATGTAATCATGCCTCCTATCGGTCTGCTGATCGGCGGCGTTGATTTCTCCAACCTGTTCATTACCCTGAAAGACGGCGCACAAGCCGCTCCTGCAGAAGGTTACGCCAACCTGGCAGCCGCTCAAGCAGCCGGTGCCGTTACCCTGAACATCGGTCTGTTCATCAACACTGTAATCAGCTTCCTGATCGTTGCCGCTGCCATCTTCTGCGTGGTTAAAGCCATCAACTCCTTGAAAAAAACCGACGCTCCTGCTGAAGAAGCACCGGCAGAGCCTAGCGAAGAAGTTCTGTTGTTGCGCGAAATCCGTGACTCTCTGAACAAAAAATAATCATAATACCCAAACATATACACACACAAACCAAGGCCGTCTGAAACCATTTCAGACGGCCTTTTCTCATACCAATCTATTTCGTTAAGTCCTTCCCATTGAAAGAATCACGCCCTTCCCTTTCTCAGCAAGCTATCCTGCTTTTTTAACCATGAAGCAATGCTCATGGCAAACACAAAGCAAATGAGCAGTGCATCTCCTTACCAATAAAAAAGCCCGATGCGTTCAACATCGGGCTTTTAACTGGAAAACCAATCTTAAT
Organism: Neisseria sp. P0001.S007; assembly: GCF_051963655.1. NCBI lineage: Bacteria > Pseudomonadati > Pseudomonadota > Betaproteobacteria > Neisseriales > Neisseriaceae > Neisseria > Neisseria sp. P0001.S007. The sequence continues at coordinate 66,349 of NZ_JBQCUB010000012.1, forward strand.
CTTTGCGTGTTTCCACCAAAATCATTTCGACTGCTACGTCTTCCACTTCTACTTTAGGCACATCCGAACGGCGTGTTTTGGCAACCGGTTCAGGTTGTGGCTGCGCGGCAAAAGCGGCAACGGCTTGCGGATCGGTTTCAACGAAGATCAAATCACCCAAACCTTCCGGCAAAACAGCGGCAACTGGCGCTGCTTCAGCTACGGCCTCAGTTTGCGTTGTCACAGTTTCAGTTGCTGCTTCAACCGGTTCTGCGACTTCTGCAACGGCTGTTTCATTCAGAGACAATACCGCAGCAATGGCTTCTTTGACGTTGCTGACTACAGAAGCAAGCAGGGCTTGTTCGGCATCAGCGCCTTCAGTTTGCGCTACGGCAGGCTCGTCTTCGCTTTCAATCGCAAATACGAATGGCTCTGCGCTGGTCACTTCAGGCTCGGATACTACAATCACCAGCGGCTCGGCTTGATCGCTTTCAGAAGACAATGTCGCATTTGCAGCTTCAACCTTTTCGTTCAAACCTAAAACATGCGCTACGGCAAAGAGGACTTTGTCGGCGGTATCGGTAATGTTCAGGTATTGCTCGATTTTTGCCGAAGACGGGATATTGCGTTTTTTGCTGTTGGAACGGCGGTCGTTGCGGTTGTTGCGCTGACGGTTGTTGCGGTCGCGTCCTTGACGGCCGTTGTTTTTCACACCCTCTTCGCTGCGGACGTTATCGTCCGCTTCGACTTGCGCCTGTTCGCCATTGGCTTGAACGTTCACGTCCTCAACGCGGTTTTCCGCAGGTTGATGACGGTTGCGCTCGTTACGGCCGTTATTGCGGCGGCGTTTATTGCCGTTTTGTTCCGCTTGGTTTTCAGACGGCATCTCAGCCAGTGCAGCCACTTCTTGAACATTTACGTCTTCAACCACTTCCTCAACACGGTTGCGCTCGTTGTTGCGATCATCGCGGCGGTTGTTGTTACGGTTGCGGTTGCGGCGGGTGTCTTTACGCTCGTCGTTACGGCTTTCGTTTGATTTGCTTTCTTCAAACTTGCTGTCGGCAGCTTCGGCATTCACTTCGCGCACTTCGACTTTGCTGCCGTCGTGTTTGTTGTTGCGGCGTGGATTTTGACGGCGGCTGTTTGAACGGCGGTTGCTGGAATTGCTGTTGCGGTTGTTGCTGCCCGAAGTGCGTTTTTCTGCCACTTCGGCAACAGGCGCGGTTTCGGCTGCGGTATTGCCGCCAAAAATGCGTTTCAACCAAGCTTTGAAGCTGTCCCACCAAGAGGCTTTTTTCTCAGGGGCGACAGTCGGTGCAGGCTGGGTATGGCGTACGCCTTTGACAGCTGGCTCAGGACGGGAAGCTTTGGCTTTTTCGCTGCCGAAAGGTTTGGCGGATTCGTCTTCTTCCGGCTCGGCAACGCGTTTGTAGCTCGGTTCGCCGTCTTCTTCTACGTCATCAATGCGGATGCGGTTGATTTCGTAGTGCGGATTTTCCAAGTGGATGTTTGGAATCAGGACGACGTTCACATCCAAGCGCTCTTCCATCGCAAACAGCTCGGCGCGTTTTTCGTTCAACAGGAAGGTGGCAACATCGACAGGCACTTGTGCGTGTACTTCGCCGGTGTTGTCTTTCATTGCTTCTTCTTGAATGATGCGCAAAACGTGCAGGGCGGTGGATTCGATGCCGCGGATGACGCCTGTACCGGCACAGCGCGGACACGCAACATGGCTGCTTTCTCCCAGAGCCGGTTTCAAACGTTGGCGGCTCAACTCCAAAAGGCCGAAACGCGAAAGTTTGCCCATTTGCACGCGTGCGCGGTCTTTTTTGAGCGCGTCGCGCAGGACGTTTTCAACATCGCGTTGGTGTTTCGGATTTTCCATGTCGATGAAGTCGATGACGACCAAACCGCCCAAGTCGCGCAGGCGCATTTGACGGGCGACCTCTTCGGCGGCTTCCATATTGGTTTTGAACGCGGTGTCTTCAATATCCGAGCCGCGTGTGGCACGCGCAGAGTTGACGTCGATGGAAACCAGGGCTTCGGTATGGTCGATCACAATCGCGCCGCCGGAAGGCAGGCTGACGCTGCGTGAGAACGCACTTTCGATTTGGTGTTCGATTTGGAAACGGGAGAACAGCGGCGTGTGGTCTTGATAGAGTTTCAGACGGCCTACATTGCTCGGCATGACGTAGCTCATGAATTCGGCAACTTGGTCGTAAACTTCTTGATTGTCCACCAAAATCTCGCCGATATCGGGACGGAAATAGTCGCGAATCGCACGAATCAGCAGCGAGCTTTCCATAAAGAGCAGGTAAGGGTCATGGTGTGCTTTGCCTGCTTCTTCAATGGCTTGCCAGAGTTGTTTGAGGTAATTCAAGTCCCATTCCAACTCTTCCGCGCTGCGGCCGATGCCGGCGGTGCGGGCGATGATGCTCATACCGTTCGGAATGTCGAGTTTGGCCATGGCGGCTTTCAACTCTTGGCGCTCTTCGCCTTCAATACGGCGGGATACGCCGCCGCCGCGCGGGTTGTTCGGCATCAATACCAAATAGCGGCCGGCCAGGCTGATGAAGGTGGTCAGTGCCGCGCCTTTGTTGCCGCGCTCATCTTTTTCGACTTGGACGATAACTTCCATGCCCTCTTTGAGCACGTCCTGAATACGCGCCCTGCCGCCTTCGTAGTCGCGGAAATATGAACGCGATACTTCCTTAAACGGCAAAAAGCCGTGGCGGTCGGTTCCGTAATCGACGAAACACGCTTCCAGCGACGGCTCGATGCGGGTAATGATACCTTTGTAGATATTGCCTTTACGCTGTTCTTTGCCCAGCGTTTCGATGTCCAAGTCCAAAAGGTTTTGGCCATCGACAATGGCAACGCGCAGCTCTTCGGCCTGCGTTGCGTTGAATAACATTCTTTTCATAGTCACCTCGTGAACAGCGGCCGTTTGATTTGTGAATATCTTTTTCAGACGGCCTGTCTGTCCGGTTGGCACTCTTCAAAGGCAAGATGGGAAAATCCCCGTGTAACCAGTATTTGATTTGAAATCCGCAAGGTTGCATGCTTGAACTCAAGCCATGTGCGGACGGATTCGGATAAAGAAGGAAATAAAGAACAATGCGGCGGAAAGGTTGATGGTTCCGCTGCCGTCCGAATGCTGATGCTTCGGACAAAATTAAGGCAGCCTACATCTTCTTATTATCGTAGCGCCGGTAATTTCGGACGGTGCTGCGCGGACTGCGTCTTACGCCCGGCCGGACGGCAGGTTCAATTCAAACTTAATTACGGGATTGCGTTTGCCGGCTTTGAACAAACACAAGGAAATGCTTTGCGGAGTGCGTTTTTAATATAAAATCTCGTTTTAACAATAAATCCGTTTCAGACGGCCTGCGACGGCAGGTTCGAGTCCCGAAACGGACGTTTGGGATTATAGAGAAAATGCACGCAATACGCAAAGATTCAGTCAGCCTGATTGCCGTTGCCGAACACGAGGAAGGCCAACGCCTTGATAACTATCTGATAAAAATCCTCAAAGGCGTCCCGAAAAGCCATATCCACCGCATTATCCGCGCCGGCGAAGTGCGGCTGAACAAAAAACGCTGCAAACCCGACAACCGCATTCAGGCAGGCGATACTATTCGCATTCCGCCGATACGCATCGCAGAAAAACAAAGGCCGGCTGAAAACCAGGCCGCGCCAGCACGCGAGTTTGACATCGTTTACGAAGACGATGCGCTTTTGGTCATCAACAAACCGTCCGGCGTTGCCGTCCACGGCGGCAGCGGCGTGAGCTTCGGCGTCATCGAACAAATCCGCCGCGCCCGTCCCGAAGCGCGTTATCTCGAACTCGTCCACCGCCTCGACAAAGACACCAGCGGCCTTTTGATGATAGCCAAAAAACGCAGCGCCTTGGTGAAACTGCACGAAGCCATCCGCAACGACCATCCGAAAAAAATCTATCTCGCGCTGGGTGTCGGCAGGCTGCCGAACGACCGCTTCCACGTCAAGCTTCCCCTGTTCAAATACACCGGCGCACAAGGTGAAAAAATGGTGCGCGTCAGCGAAGACGGCCAATCCGCCCACACCATCTTCCGCGTGTTAAACCGTTTTTCAGACGGCCTTTTGCACCAAGTCGGCCTGTCCGACCTGACCTTTGTCGAAGCCACCCTGAAAACCGGCCGCACCCACCAAATCCGCGTCCACCTACAATCGCAAGACTGCCCCATTGCCGGCGACGAACGCTACGGCGACTATCAGGCCAACAAACGCCTGCAGAAACTCGGTTTGAAAAGAATGTTCCTGCACGCTTCCGAGCTGCACCTCGCCCATCCGCTGACCGGCGAAAAACTAATCCTGAAAGCCCACCTGCCGCAAGAATTAGCGCAATTTGTTTTAATGCTGGAAAATCAGGAAAAGGCCGTCTGAAAGGAAACCCATGAAACCCAAACTCATTATTTTCGACTGGGACGGCACGCTTGCCGACACCACCAACCCCATCATCCACACCTTTCAACAAAGCTTTGCCGATTGTGGCCTGCCCGTTCCCGAAGCCGACCAAATCCGTCCGCTCATCGGATACAGCCTGTCCGGCATCATCCGCCGCCTTGCCCACAACGTCAGCGAACACGTTCAGGAAACCCTGATTGAGACCTATGCCGCGCACTACCTCAATCCCAACAACCGCAACATGACCCTGTTCCCCGAAGCCCTGCCCTGCCTGCAACGCTTGAAACAACAAGGCTATTGGCTTGCAGTAGCGACCGGCAAAGGCCGGAGCGGCTTGGACAAAGCCATCGCACAAACCGACACCCAAGCCTTTTGGCTAGAAACCGCCTGCGCTAGCGAATATCCGTCCAAACCCGCACCCGATATGGTACTCGCCCTCTGCGATCGACTGGGTGTTGAACCGGAAGAGGCCGTCGTCGTCGGCGACACCACCCACGACCTAGAAATGGCCGCCAATGCCAAAATCCGCGCCATCGCAGTCACCACCGGCGCACATACCTCCAAACAGCTTTCCTCCATGCCCCATGTCGCCATGCTCAACAGCTTGGCCGAGTTGCCTGATGTATTGGAAACCTTATAAAAGGCTATGCAACATCTATATTAAAGGCCGTCTGAAACCTACTTTCAGACGGCCTTTAATTTGTTTTATCGATCTGAGCGCACCCTGACAAATGTTGCAAATTTCGGCGTTCCCTTTTGCGTAAAACCACGATAACGGTAAGTAATCAGCGCACCGATTTTCGGCGGATGGTCGCGGTCTTTATCCTTAAAACCGCTGCCGATACGAAACTCGCCATATCGGTTTTTGCATCCTACCGCACCCAAACGCCCGACATTGCGCCCTTTGCCCTCATAATGACGCGTTACCGTACATTCATCATCATATTCACTTTTCAGCTTCAACAGCTGCCCATTTCTACCGCTTGCATAACGGGCTTCAGGTTGACGCAGCATCACCCCTTCCCCACCCAGCGCTTCAACTTGTTTCAAAAAATCCAAAGCATGCTGTTTGTCGCGCACCTTGACTTGCGGAATAACCGTAAACCGTGCCGACGGGTGTGATTTCAGCCATTTCGAAGCCGTTTCCAACCGCTGATACAGATTACCCTGCGCCTGTGGCACATCAAAAACATGCAAGCGGATGCCGTCCCAAGTTCCCGAGGCAGAACGCACCGTCGCGGAAATTTGCTCAAACCGCCCTCGTCCGCTGTACAACTCACCATCCATCGGAAACGGCGGAAAACCTGCTGTAAAACCTTTGGGCGGTGTAAACGCATAGCCCTGACGACTGACCAACTGCCTGCCGTCCCAATACGCGCGCACGCCATCCAACTTTTCACTCATGGCCCAACCGGCAATATCTTGATTTTTATATTCCTGCGCCAACAACAAATCTGCACCAAACGCCGCAGAGATGAAAGAAGCCGCAAAAATCGGTATCATGGTTCGCATTACATTATTCATAAGACACTTTTCCAGACTTGCTTTTTATTATATGTGCATAATAACAAAAGACCGTCTGAAACGTAAACAACATTAAATAAGCCTTTCCCAGGAACACCCATGGCACTCCAATTTGAAATCAACGCCGTTACCCCTTTCCGTCAAAACTGCACGCTGATTTGGGATGACGAAACCAAAGAAGCCGTTTTGACCGATGTCGGCGGCGACGTACCCTATTTATTGCAACAAGTCCAAAACAAAGGCCTCAAGCTGACCGCCATTTGGCTGACCCACGGCCATCTTGACCACGCAGGCGGCGTGGTTGAGCTTTTGAAAACCTGCGACGTACCCGTTCTCGGCCCGCACAAAGACGACGAATTCCTGCTCCAAGCCCTTCCGCAAACAACGGCGCAATACGGCTTCCCCGTTTCTCCGTCATTCACGCCGACACGCTGGTTGGAAGAAGAGGAAACGCTCAAGGTCGGCAATCACAGCTTCCAAGTCCTCCACATTCCCGGCCACACCCCCGGCCAAGTTGTTTTTTACAACGCTGAAAACGGTCTTTTAGTCGCAGGCGATGTTTTATTTTATGAGACTGTCGGTCGCACAGATTTTCCACGCGGCAATCATGATGACCTCATAAACAATATCTGCGCTAAACTATTAACCCTACCCGAAACCACGCAAGTTATAGCCGGACACGGCCGCATGACCAGTATCGGGCATGAGAAAAGGTACAATCCGTTTCTGGTTCGTTAATATGAATGTTGTATAAAGCCAACATTTTGGCATACTCAGATTATGCGTATAAAAGAAAACTGGCATACAATTTGCAGGGATAACACCCGAAAGATTAAGTACCTAATCTCCGGCAAATGCCAAAAAGAACTAAAGCACAAAGATAACAAGGTATTACGCAATACAACCTGATTTATCGAAAACCGGACATCTCTAAACCCCAAGCCTTACTCGAAGTGAAATTGTTACAAAGTGACAATAAATGTCAGTCAGGCCGTCTGAACGGCTCTGCCGATTCAGGCGGATACAACGGAGATGAAGCGCAATGCCCTGCCGGAATGTGCCGATGTTCTGTTTGTCAAACCGTCGGGTACATCTTTAAGAAGCACAACATTATTTGGGTAAACCGGCAAACTCGCTGCCGGCACTAACAGGCCGTCTGAAAAGTTCGGCCGGTAAAATCAATAAAAGGATTATCAAATGAAAAAAATCGCAAAAGTAGGCTTCGTCCTGCTGGCTACCGGCCTGCTGGCCGCCTGTGCTACTAAGAGCAAAATCACTCCTGAAGGCACTACAGACGAGCCACGCTTCCCTAAACCTTACTCCCTGACCTTCAACAAAGACCGCGGTACATTCCCGACTTTTGACGAGCTGGATCAAATGCGTCCTGGTCTGACCAAAGACGACATCTACAAAATCCTCGGCCGTCCTCACTACGACGAAGGCATGGTTGGCGTGCGTGAATGGGACTACCTGTTCCACTTCTACACCCCAGGCGTAGGCGTTGACCCTGAAAACACTTCCGGCGTTGAAGGCATCACTACTTGCCAATACAAAGTGATCTACGACAAAGACAAATTTGCACGCAGCTTCTTCTGGAATCCAGTATTCCCTAAAGATGCCGTATGTCCTCCTCCAGCACCTACACCTAAACAAGAGCCTCAAGTGATCATCCGCGAGATCATTAAAGAAGCTCCTAAACGCATCCGTCAATAAGGACAAATTTGAAACGGATCCTATTGGGTATAGCCTTGGCAGCAGGTCTGAATTCTTTGGCCGCTGCCGATGCTGTCAGTGACTATATCCAGCGTAAAAAAGTTGTGGTCAATACAGCTAAGGCGGAGCTTTGCTTTGCCGATGACGGTCAGTGCCATCCGGTACTGATTGGCAAGACCACGCCGAAAGGCAAATTCAATATGACGCCGATGATGACCAGCAAACCGGGTTACGGTGGCGAAGTTATCGGCTTTAAAGAAGAAAATGACTTTCTGTTTGCGTTACACAGGGTATGGACGCTCAAGCCGCAGGAAAGACGCATGGAACGCATCGTCTCCCCTCATGTGGCCGACCGCATCATAACCAATGGTTGTATCAACGTACAAAATAATGTGTACGAAAAACTGCGTCAGTATTTCATTTTAGAAGTCATCTGATGTAGGCTTTAGTTTGAATAAAGGCCGTCTGAAAATTTTTCAGACGGCCTTATATATTGCGCCCTATCACAGGGGCATTTTTAACATAACTAAAGCCCCTTTAACAAAGGGGC
>NZ_JBQCUB010000013.1:0-63328 GCF_051963655.1 Neisseria sp. P0001.S007
GGTGGGTGATGACGGAGTCGAACCGCCGACATTCTGCTTGTAAGGCAGACGCTCTACCAACTGAGCTAATCACCCGATAAGCCGACATTAAATCAAAAAATCAGGCTACGCGCAAGGTTTTTATTTAAATAAAAATATATCCCATTGAAAGAATATAGAATATTTTATTTAACCGCAAAAATTACCGTTATGCCCATCTATCAATCAAAAATCAAATGCCCCAATTTATCCGCTTTAGTATGCAGATAACGTTCATTTTCCACATTTTCGCCGACATGTAATGCAATCCGTTCGACCACATTGATGCCGGAATCTTTCAACGTTTGGATTTTTTCAGGATTATTGGTCAACAACTTGACTTCACGAATATGCAGATAATCATAAATCTGCTTGGCCAAAGTGAAGTCGCGCGCATCAACAGGAAGGCCGAGCGCTACATTGGCCTCAACCGTATCCAAACCTTGATCTTGCAGACGATAAGCACGGATTTTGTTTATCAAACCAATGCCCCTGCCTTCTTGGCGCAAATATACGATAACGCCACGCCCTTCTTTCTGAACAGCCTGCATCGCCGCTTGAAGCTGAGGGCCGCAATCACATTTCACCGAAAATAAAGCATCGCCGGTCAAGCACTCGGAATGAATACGCGACAACACAGGCAGGCCGTCTGAAACATCGCCCATCGTCAATGCGACATGTTCCTGACCGCCCTCTTCTTCAAAGCCGTGCATGGTAAACTCGCCCCATTCCGTAGGCAAACGGCATGACGCAACAAACTTCAAGGCGTTACTCATTTTCCGCTTCCTCTTTTTCAGCCACGCCCAACAGATTTTTCAAAGAATCCGACAGAGCCAAGGCAAGGGCAATCCAAGCCACCAATACTTCATCAGGCGCACCGTCTTTGACATCAAACTCGGCATGTACCACACCCAAAACCGCACCGCTGGGCATACAGACAGGAACAGAAATCTGACTCAAACCGGGATGATTGCGTTCGTCCGACAATTCACCAATTTCCTGCCAATACGCCACATTCTGACAAACATTCATCCAGCCGCTTTGCGCCGTACGCACAGCCAAAAAAGCCTGTCCGGACTGCTCGTCGATTGGAATCACATTTTCCAACGGCACGCCCCAACGGCTCAGTCGAACCAGAGACAACGCGCCATCTTTCGGAAACGCTGTATAAACCGCTGCGCTTTTCAAATGCTCGGTGCGCTCGGCAACCGAATCCAAAGCCATAAAAATCTGTTTCAGCAACCATTCATGTTCGGCATCAACATAATCCGCCAACTGCCAACCGTCTTCAGACGGCCACAAAATCGAACGCTCAACCGAAGCATTGCCCATTTTAATCACAGCCTGGGTAGTCAAATAAGCAACATGTATCTCATCCGCAGGCAACTTCAAACCTTGCGTCTGCAAAAAATCTTTAATCAATAAAGCAGGCATCTGCCCTTCCTCACCAATAGTAAAGTTGAGGCCGTCTGAAAACAAACCCTGCTTTCAGACGGCCGGAATAAACCATTATATAAGGGATAAACCGAAAAATTCAAGCAAACAAGACTTTGCGCCCCCATTAATCTTGTGTATAATCCACGGTTCAAATTAGTGCGGACGTGGCGAAATTGGTAGACGCACCAGATTTAGGTTCTGGCGCCGCGAGGTGTGAGAGTTCGAGTCTCTCCGTCCGCACCACACTCAAAATGAGCAGCTTTCGGGCTGCTTTTTTTACATCTATTCCACTATATACCCTATTCAAAATCAAAACTGCTTTTAATTTTTTGACCTTTGCAAAAAAGGGGTTTATTTGTGGGTATAACAGACGTTTCCATTTTATCTTTCAGACGGCCTATCATTTATGTTGAATCCATCGCAAAAACTTGTCGAATTGGTCCGTATCCTTGAAGAACGTGCCTATATTTTTCCGGGAGATCCTGTGCAGGCGACGGAAGCGTTGCGACATATTGATGGCGGCAATGAGGAAAAACTGATACGCCGCGCCCAAATTATTGACCGCGACCAGCATTTGAAATATGCGTTGCAACAGGTGGAGACAGGCTCGTTTTGGCTTTGGATTGTTGCGGCGACGTTGTTATTTACGGTCGGTTTTTCCAGCACTTATCTTTTGATGGACAATCAGGGGCTGAACTTTTTTCTGGTCTTGGCCGGGATTTTGGGCATGAATACAGTCATGCTGCTGGTGTGGCTGGCGACTTTATTCCTACGTTTGAAAAATGTGCACTTTATCAGCAGTCCGGCAACTTGGTTCCGAGGTAAAGACCCGGTCAATCAGGCAATTTTGCGGCTTTATGTGAATGAATGGCGCAAACCGCAAACGCGTTGGCTGATTGGTGCAACTTCACACGGCCTGTGGCTTTGTACGCTGTCGGGAATGTTGGTTTCTGTTTTGCTGCTGCTTTTGGTGCGTCAATATACGTTCAACTGGGAAAGTACGCTTTTAAGCAATACGGCATTGGTGAAAACGGTTGAGGCTTTGTCATGGCTGCCGGAACGTTTGGGCTTTCCTGTTCCCGACAGTCAGGCTGTGATTGCAGGCCGTCTGAACAACCATATCGAAGATGCGCGCGCTTGGGCTGGTTTACTCATCGGCAGCATTATCTGCTATGGCATTCTGCCACGCTTGCTTGCTTGGCTGGCTTGCAAGATTACTTTAAAAACCCTTCGCGAATGGTTGGATTTGAATCAGCCCTACTATCAAAACATCCTTCGCGCATGGCAAACGAAGATTGTTGATGCCGATGATTTTCAGGAAAACATTGTTCCCGTTTCGTCTAAAATTACGCTGAATAATGCTCCTAAATGGGCTGTTACACTGGAAACGGAATGGCCTGATCCGCTTTGGTTTTCCGGCGTTTTGGCGCAAGAATGGATAGACAAAGGCGTGGCTGCCGGCAGAAAAGATTTGGAACAATTAGAAGCCGAATTGAAACAAACTCCGGCGCAACTTCTCATCGGCGTACGCACGCAAACTGTTCCCGATCGCGGCATTTTGCGTCAAATCAGCCGCTTGGCCGAGGCTACGGATGGCGGCGTTATCATTCAGCTTTTGAATCAAGACAGTTTCTCTGAAGATTTGGATACCAAACTGGATTATTGGCGCGATGCGCTGGCAGAAAGAAACATTGCCTGGCTGGAGCCAACCCGTTTTGCACAAGAAAAACGGCAAAGCGCTATTTGACAGATAAACCGAAGGCCGTCTGAAACCTGATGTTTGGGTTTCAGACGGCCTTATTTATTGTTGAGGATTCATCTTAATGATGTTCGTGGCGATGCTCTTGATGATGTTTAGGCTTGGCTGCGTGGTGTTTGGCTTTAGGTGCAGGTTTTTTCATTTTTTGCGGTTTGGCTTTTTTGTACATACGCTCTTGTTTCGGATGCATTTCGTGTTTGCCGTGTGCAGAAGCGACAGGAGCCAATACCAAACCGACAGCCGCAACTATCAAAGAGGTCATTTGAATCAGTTTTTTCATATTTATCTTCTTTCAAGGGGTTGATTTGAGGTAAAAATAAGAATTTATTCACATTCATTAGCGATGGACAAATATTAATGGCTTTGACTGTCAGCTGCTGTCAGCATTCGGCGAAATCTGTTCAAAATTCGGCAATAGAAGTATGGCGACACGATGATATAGCATGGTTTTGAAAGTTTGCCGTCAATTTTGACAAAGCGTCTTTACACATTTCCCAAACGACAAAAAGCGCGAACCTTTCGATTCGCGCTTTTTTTCAGACGGCATCAATTATTTTTTGTCGTCTTTTACTTCTTCAAAGTCAGCATCTACAACGTCGTCGTCTTTCTTAGCGGAAGACTCGGCTTGTGCACCCTCGCCTGCTTGGGCTTCGGCTTGCGCTTGAGCGTAAACCATTTCGCCCAATTTTTGGCTGGCTGCGCCCAAAGCCTCGGCTTTGGCATCGATAGCGGCTTTGTCGTCACCTTTAACTACTTCTTCAGCTTCTTTCAACGCAGCTTCGATTTTTTCTTTCTCGGCAGCGTCAAGTTTGTCGCCGTAGTCAGCCAGAGATTTTTTCACAGAGTGAATCAGGGCTTCGGCTTGGTTGCGGGAAGCGACCAATTCAGTCAGTTTTTTATCTTCTTCAGCATTGGCTTCGGCATCTTTCACCATGCGTTCGATTTCTTCTTCGCTCAAACCTGAAGAACCTTGGATGGTGATGTTGGCGGCTTTGCCGGTGCCTTTGTCTTTGGCAGAAACGTGCAAGATACCGTTGGCGTCGATATCGAAAGTAACTTCAATTTGTGGCATACCTCGTGGTGCAGGTGCGATGTCGCCCAAGTTGAACTGACCCAAAGATTTGTTGGCAGAAGCGCGTTCGCGTTCGCCTTGCAGTACATGGATGGTTACTGCGCTTTGGTTGTCTTCGGCAGTTGAGAACACTTGAGACGCTTTAGTCGGAATAGTAGTGTTCTTTTGAATCAGCTTGGTCATCACGCCGCCCATGGTTTCGATACCCAAAGACAGAGGCGTTACGTCCAGCAACAATACGTCGCTACGGCCGCCGCTCAATACTTCGCCTTGAATTGCTGCACCTACGGCAACAGCTTCGTCAGGGTTTACGTCTTTACGAGGCTCTTTACCGAAGAAGGCTTTAACGGCTTCTTGTACTTTCGGCATACGGCTTTGACCGCCGACCAAAATCACGTCGTCGATATCGCTGGTGCTCAAGCCGGCATCTTTCAATGCGATTTTGCAAGGCTCGATAGAACGTTGGATCAAATCTTCAACCAGGCTTTCGAATTTGGCACGGGTAATTTTCATGGCCAAGTGCTTAGGACCGGTTGCGTCCATAGTAATGTACGGCAGGTTGATTTCGGTTTGCTGACCGCTGGACAATTCGATTTTAGCTTTCTCGGCAGCTTCTTTCAGGCGTTGCAGAGCCATGACGTCTTGTTTCAAATCAATGCCTTGTTCTTTTTTGAACTCGTCAATGATGTAGTCGATCAAGCGTTGGTCGAAGTCTTCGCCGCCCAAGAAGGTGTCGCCGTTGGTAGCCAATACTTCGAATTGTTTGTCGCCGTCGATGTTGGCGATTTCGATGATGGAAATATCGAAAGTACCGCCACCCAAGTCATATACGGCGATTTTACGGTCTTTGCTGTCGCCTTTGTCCATACCGAATGCCAAAGCGGCTGCGGTTGGTTCGTTGATGATACGTTTTACTTCCAAACCTGCGATACGGCCTGCGTCTTTAGTCGCTTGACGTTGACTGTCGTTGAAGTAGGCCGGAACGGTAATCACGGCTTCGGTGACTTTCTCGCCCAAGTAAGCTTCAGCGGCTTCTTTCATTTTACGCAAAACTTCTGCGGAAATTTGAGGAGGAGACAGCTCTTTACCTTGCGCTTTCACCCATGCGTCGCCGTTGCTGGCTTTGATGATTTCGAAAGGCATAGATTCGATGTCGCGTTGAACTTCTTTGTCTTCAAATTTGTGGCCGATCAAACGTTTGGCGGCGTAGATAGTGTTTTTAGCGTTGGTTACCGCTTGGCGTTTGGCAGGCGCGCCAACGAGGATTTCGCCGCCGTCCAAATAAGCGATAACGGAAGGAGTGGTGCGTGCACCTTCTGCATTTTCGATCACTTTGGTTTGACCGTTTTCAGAAATGGCCAAACAAGAGTTGGTTGTACCTAAGTCAATACCGATTACTTTTGCCATATTATATTGCTCCTAAATAAATAAACTTTTCTAAATTAATAATCCTGTGGAACATTTCGTTCCGATGGCTTGTAAATAAGGTTGCTTCATTTTTTTTCAAGGCTTAATTTGAATTTTTTTTTAAATTAAATTCAAATACTTGATTTATTTATCCACAAGCCGTTTATTCTTTTTTCAGACGGCCGGCTTTAATTTTCCGATTCCGGTTTATCGGAATGATTTTCCAATAGCGGAACATCGGGCTTTGAAACCGGATAAGGCCGTCTGAAGATTTTATGCTTGATAAACTTTATCAAGCGGTGCCTTCAATCTTCTTTTTTCGCCACGACAACCATCGCAGGACGCAGCACGCGGTCAGATAGTGTGTAGCCTTTTTTCATCACGCTGACGATGGTATTCGGCTCTTGCTCGCTGACGACTGCCTGCATCGCTTGATGTTGGTGCGGATCGAGTTTGTCACCCGGCTGTGGGTTGATTTCTTTAATGTGTGTGGCATCAAATGCTTTTTGCAGCTCGTTCAAAGTCATTTGCACGCCCATTTTCAGGGCATCGAAATTACCGCTTTGGTCGAGCAGCGCCATTTCAAGATAGTCTTTGACAGGCAGCATTTCGGCCGCAAATTTTTGTCCAGCGAATTTATGTGTATCGGCAATCTCTTGCTGATGGCGGCGGCGCAGGTTTTGCTCATTTGCCAAACCGCGCAACTCGCTGTCTTTGAGCTGGCCTTCCAACTCGGCAATACGCGCCTGAAGCTCTTCGTAAGTCGGTTCTGCTTGTTCGGTTTCAACGGTTTCGGCAGTTTCTACGGCTGCCACTTCTTCTGCTTCGTGTTGATGTTGTTCGTTATGCTCCGTCATTTCTGACATCCTTTTAGCGTGTTGATATTCGATGTTTCATATATAAGGCCGTCTGAAAAAACTTCAAGCATTTGAATACCGATTATCAAATGCCTTGTTAAAAGACGTTGGAAAACGGTAAGATAGCCATCTGATTTTATTCTTCAGACGGCCTCAAACATGAAAAAAGACCATTTGAATTCAACCGATTTTAATCTGTGGCACACAATCCGCGAAGAAACCGAAGCGGCCGCCGCGACCGAACCGATGCTGGCAAGCTTCCTGCACCAAACCGTGTTGCGCCACGATTCGCTCGATTCGGTACTTGCCTACCATCTTTCCAGCAAACTCGGCAGCCCGATTATGGATGTGCGCGCGCTGTTTGAAATTTATCAGCAGGCTTTGAGCGTGGACACCCGTATCAGCAAATGTGTTGAGGCCGACTTAAAAGCCATTTACGAGCGCGACCCGGCTTGTGATGAATATTCGCTGCCGCTGTTGTATTTCAAAGGTTTCCACTCCGTACAGGCACACCGCATCAACCACTGGCTCTATCAAAACGGCCGTAAAACGCTGGCGTATTTCCTGCAAAACCGCATGTCGGAAGTCTTCGGTGTCGATATCCACCCGGCCGCCCGTTTCGGTCACGGCCTGATGCTCGACCATGCCACCGGTTTTGTGGCCGGCGAAACCGCCGTCTTGGGCAACAATATTTCCATCCTCCACGGCGTAACGCTGGGCGGTTCGGGCAAAGAAAGCGGCGACCGCCACCCGAAAATCGGCAATGGCGTGATGATTGGTGCGAATGCTTCGATTTTGGGCAACATCCGCATCGGCGAAAATGCCAAAATCGGCGCAGGCAGCGTGGTGGTTGCCGACGTACCGTCTTCGATTACCGTTGTCGGCGTACCGGCCAAACCGGTCGGCCGCTCTTCCAAAACTCCGTCTGCCGATATGGATCAAAGCATTCAATTATCGACTACGGATTTTGTGATTTAAGTTATCTGCCATTAAAAATGGCCGTCTGAAAAAACAAATCTTTCAGACGGCCTTTTATGATTTAAATCTTAGTATTAACCGCGTTTGCGCAAGGCTTCCAAGTGCATTTTAACCTGCTTGACTTTCTCTTCGGTAAACAGGTTGGCAATGTTTTTCCAAATGCTGTGATAACCGTAAGGCCCATGTTGCATTTCGGCTTTTGCCTCCTCCACCGACCAGCCTTGATAAATAATGCGGTACATTCCGGCAATCAAACCGGTACGGTCCGCGCCGTGATAACAATGGATAAGCACTGCGCCGTTTTGCTGTTGTTTTTCAATCAGGTATAGGATTTCCGCAATCTCTTTCGGCTTAATGCTCCATGACAGCAACGGACGGTTTAGCAAGGTCAAACCATACGCCTTCAAATGGTCGTCATCGTTGCGGTCGAAAAAGTGCAGGTTGATCACGCTTTGAATGCCCAGCTTGACAATGGCTTCGCCATCTTCGGCAACAGGCTGCTCGCTGCGGTAAAGCTTGTCGTCGATGCGATAAAGGTTGGCATCGTGTTTGACGGGCGTTGCCCAGCGTTCGGACTGAACGGCTTTGCTGCCGTTATCCGGCGGCGCGGACAAACAAGCGATGGGCAAGCCGGAAGCGAGAAGGCACAATAAAAGACGGCGCATAAAATTCCTGTATGAAAATCAATTGGAAATCAAAATATCATGCGATTCTATCAAAACCCGTTCGGATATTCTATCCGCGCAAACCGCGTTACAATAAAGCCTCTTTTTTCAGACGGCCTTTCATCATGACCTACCTTGCTTGGAACACCACGCCTTCCCTTGCTACCCTTTGCCGCGCAATCGAACAACATACCGTACCGCTTTATTTGATTGTCTGCCTGCCTGAAAACCGTATTCCCGATTTTCCGCTGTCAAATCATCCCTCCGAGCTTGAAGGCCGTCTGAACAACCGTCTCGCTCAAGCCATGAAATGCCTTCAGTTCAACAGCGTCAATGTTTTAGAAAACCTATTGCCTGATGTGCATCTCTGGCTGATTCCGCCACACCGCGCCGACCGCTTACACGAACATTTCCATCATATCGAATGGCAAACCGAAGCCATACCCCAATCCGCCCCTATTCCTCTAAAACCTTGGTTCAGACGGCCTGAACATCAAGCCGCGCCCGAACACGTCCTGATTATCGGCGCAGGCATTGCCGGCGCAGCGACTGCGCGCAAACTGGCTGAACACGGCGTACGCGTTACGGTTTTGGAGGCAGGCAAAGCGGCGCAGGCAGGCAGCGGCAACCGCCAAGGCTTGCTCTACGCCAAAATCTCGCCACACGATACCGAACAAACCGAGTTGCTGCTGACAGGCTACGGCTACACGCGCCGATTGCTGGAAGACTTGCTGCCCGACTCCGACGTATGGGGCGGCGACGGCGTATTGCATTTGAATTTTGATGACAGTGAACGCAAACGCAATCAGGCCTTGGGTTTGCAACACCAGCATAAACACCTCTACCGCAGCGTATCTGCCGAAGAGGCTGCGCACATTGCAGGCATAGACGTATTTTCAGACGGCCTTTACTGGCCGCAAGGTGTATGGCTGAATCCACCCACTGTCGTGCATACCCTATTGAATCATCCGCTGATTGAGTTGCACGAACACTCGCCGCTGACCGCAGTATTGCATGACGGTATACAATGGACGGCACACACGCCGAACGTGCATTTCAATGCCAGCCATATCGTTTACTGTATGGGCGCACACAGCCCGACTGCCGCCGACACCAACGTCTCCGCCCTGCCTTTCCGCCAAATCCGCGGACAAACCGGCGTCGTACCTGCCAGCCCGTTTTCACAAAAACTGCGTTGCGCCATTTCCGGAGAAAGCTACATCAGTCCGAGCTGGCAAGGCCGCCACTGCTACGGCGCGACATTTATCCTCAACAGCAACGATGAAACTTGGTATCCGCACGAAGAAACTGAAAACCGCGTCGCCCTGCACCAGCTCAATCCGCCATTGGCACAATCCCTGTTTGAGCAAAATTCGTTTTCAGACAGCCTTCAAACCACACAAGGCCATGCCGCCCTACGTTGCGACAGCCTCGACCATTTGCCCGTTGTCGGCGCGCTCGGCGACATCGCCACCATGCAGTCCGCCTACACCAAGCTGGCATTAGACAAGAACTACCGCCTCGACAGTATTCCCTGCCCTTACCTGCCCAATGCCTACATCAATACGGCACACGGCACGCGCGGACTGGCGACAGCCCCCATCTGCGCCGCCGCCATTGCAGCCGAAATACTCGGCTTGCCGCATCCGCTATCGCAAAGGCTGAGAACCACGCTACACCCCAACCGCGCCATCATCCGCGCGATTGTTCGGCAGCAACCGTTGTTATCCGATTAAGGATTTCGCTGTAAATAAAAAAGGCCGTCTGAAAGTCATTAAAACTTTCAGACGGCCTTTAGCTATCCGTTAACTGCTTAGAATTTCCATTCCAAAGACACGGCATAGTTGCGACCTGGGCACGGTAGCGATCTAAGCCTTTGCCATCGCGGTCAACGCCGTTGGTGGTGCTGTAGCTTTACCAACCTTCCTTTCTGTTCTAATTACCTTAGAACTTGGCTTCAAGTGTAAAGTTGTAACTTCTTCCTGGTGAAGAGAAACGCTCTATACCTGCATGTGTCTTATTATCGACACGATTAACTGTACCAAATTCACGGATACTACGTAGAGATTCCCAAGTGTAATATTTTTTGTTACCGATGTTATAAGCACCAGCACGTACAGTGAAGTATTTGCCCAAGTTGACGTAGCCTGTCAGGTCGAAAAGCGTATAGGCTTTGCTGTGCTTGGCAAATGGCCATGGGTTGTTCAAATCATCACTGCTGTGAACGGTGTCAGACGGTTTTTTAGCTGCAGTGTGTGTCAGGTACGCATTGATACCCCAGCGTTTGGAAGGAGCGTCGTAGCCCAGATTGTAAACGGCAGACCACGGCGAAAGTGCGTTAATCGGGGTTTCCTGTTCGTTGGTCTGTTTGGCTTTGCCTTTGATGTAGCTGACATTGACACCTGCGTGCGTGCCTTGCGGCAAACCGATGCTATCGAGGTTCCATGTGCCGTTAAATTCCAAACCTTTCACCCATGCGGAGGAACGGTTTTGGTTTTGCCAAACGGGTGAGCTGACCAATGCGGTACCGTCGGAAATCGGCGCATAATTAGGGCTGTTGGGGTTGTCTGAGGACACGCCCATGTAGGTCAGTTCGATAAAGTTGCGGTAGCGGGTTTGGAAGCCGGAGAGTTTAAAGTTTCCGGCTTTGCCACTGCCGGCAAGTCCCAGCTCGAAGTTTTTGGCGGTTTCTGCCTTAAGGTTAGGGTTTGCTTTAAGGTAGAAGTCAGGATGCGGGAACAATAGCCAGGTTTCATCCGAAGTCGGCGCGCGGAAGCCTGTACTGTATTTCGCCAGAAGATTCAAATGCGGAGTGAATTTCCAGTCTAATCCTAAACCGTAGCTGAAACCACTGTGTTTACGCTCGCTGCCAAGATAGGGGATTTGACCGCGGATAGCAGGGGTATAGTTGGGGTTATCCTTGGCTTTGCTGCTGCTGTTGTCGTAACGAACCCCGGCATTGAGGCGGTATTGGCTGCTGTCGCCGAATTGGAAGGTGTTGTTCCAGTAGGCAAAACGGTTTTTGGACGAGCTTTCGACCAGCATAGTCAATTCTTGGTTGTTGGACGTTTGATATTTCGGGTCATATAGGCGTACCCAATAGCTATGGTCGCTATTACCGTTGTCGTTTTTAGAACCGCCCAATCCGTATTGCATAGCCCATACCGATTTGGAGAAGTCGATTTGTTTTTCGGTGTCTACACTATATTGTGCGGTCTTTTGACGGATGTTGCGGAACATATGATATACGTCGCTATTGATACCGTTTTGGGCGTAATCGGTCGGCAAGTCCCAAGTCCAGGTACTCATGTCGATGGTTTGACGGTCGTAACGCAGGTTGAGGCTGTCCCATGGTCCTTGGTCAAGTTGGTTTTTGTATTCGAAACCGATGCGTTTGCGGTAGGAAATATCTTGACGGGAACGGGTATCGCCCAGAGCCTCACCTTTCCAGTTTGCCGCCCACATATTGGATAATTCAGTCGTCGTGCGGTCGGTGCGTGAATCCTCGTAAATCCAACCGATACGGTTTTTATCGTTGAAGTTGTAACCCAGTTTGAATAAGGTGCTTTTGTTTACCCAATCTTGTGGATCGGGTTTGCTGCGGGCTACGCCGCGGCTGCCGTAGTTGGTGCTGCCGGCATTCGGGTTCCAGCTTTGTTTGTTGTCGGTGATGACGGTATCGGCAGCGTCGCTGTTGTTTTTGGTTTCTTTACCGAAACGGCGGGTATAAACCATCAATGCATCCAGACCCAGCCAAGTTCCTGCGGCGGTTATGCTGCTGAATTTCTGGCTGTTGCGTCCGATATAGCCGCCTTTAATGCCCAAATGGTAGGGCTTTTCTTCGGAAACATAGTCGCTTGCGGATTTGGTTTTATAGTTGACGGCACCGCCCAATGCACCGCTGCCGGATTTGAGCGAGTCCGCACCTTTGGTGAGGGTTACTTCCGAGAAATTTTCGGGTTCGGAAGTGTTGCGGTTGGCATTGAAGTTGCCGTATGCGCCGAACAACTCTTGGAATGCTTCAGACGACCTGCTTTCTGCTTGTGCCAGTCCGTCCACGTTGATGGCAACGCGGTCTTTATCGACACCGCGTATGGTAAAACCGTTAGAACCTGAGCGCCCGCCTTCAACGACGCTGATGCCCGGATCGTAGCGCACCAAGTCGCTTTCATCGGAGACCATTTGTTTATCCAAAGCCTGACGGCGGATTTTTTCTTCACCAAGTTTTTGTACTTTGCGGCCGCCAATGACTTTGACTTCATTCAACTCCTGATAAGCTTGAGGAATAGGATCGGCCGCTAAGGCAGGGAAAGTTTGGCTGACAATAGCTGCCAGCAGTACAGGTTTAAAATGGAAGGACATTTTTTGCCTCTTAATATATATTGATTATCTATTATTGGAATGCTTGATGTGCAGTTACTTGCTGACAGGTGTCAAACTTGTATCCGTCGTATTGCGGTCGTCATCATTCTTCACGCCGCCGAACACGGTATCCAACGATTTATCGGCATCAAAGGTAACTTTACCGCCTATACTGACTTCTGTTTTATCGCCGTTAAATTGACCAAAAAATTTCCCTTCGACTTTGCCGTTTTTACCATCGGATTCGGCAGTGCCTGAGAAATCAACGCCGTTGATGCCTACATCTTTCATCACAACGTCCGGACCGTAATCCGCATTACCCAAAATCGTGCCGCCGAGTTTGTTGGTGTTGAAATTGGCTGTCAGCAGTGAAAGTTTGGGAGCGATTTTTTCAGAGGCCCCATAGGATTTTTTGGGCTCGTAGGTAGAGGTAACGATATTGCCGTTGCGGACGCGAACCGCCCAAACTTCGTATGTAGTTTTGCCTTTTGCCACAGTACTGTCAGACGGAGTGTAATAAGACGGTTTCGCCGTTCCGACAGGTTTGCCGCCGACAAACAGGTCTGCCGTACCGTCTGAACTTATCCATGCGCCAAATTTAAGGTGATCATGTTTGGTTGCAGGGGCATTGGTGAACTGTCCCGAACTACTGCAACAGACAAACAGTTTGCCACCTTCAGATAAAGGTTGTCCTTCATGGCGGGTACGAAGGGCATAAGATGGGCTGGAATATGATGGGACAATCGGATCAGAATATGAACTAATGTTGTAATAGTTACCAGAAGGGGTTTGATAGACATATTGTTTATCGGTATAGCTGCCCCATGATGTTTTCACTTCGAGCTCCGCTTCATGCAGGCTGCCACCTTTTCCGGAAAGGGTATTGATGGTCTGTATCGCACTGCTTTCATCACTCAACTTAACATTGGCGATAGGTTGCGCTGTCGGAATAGCAACGGGAACTTTGGGCTCAGATGCACCTCCACCTGCACATGCAGTCAAAATAAAGGTAGTTGCAATAGGCACTATAAATACATTAATTTTCATAACCAATCTCTCTAAAATACAAGCTTCTCAGATACAATAATGATAAGTATTACTAATAATATGCAATATTGTGTAACAAATATTTTATTTTAGCAATACCAATATTTTTTATATCAGTAGTTAGGGTGAATCTTTATGCCATCCTCTCTCTGTTAAATATATTTACGCAATTTATAATCCTATAAAAATAAATAAGTTATATTTATTTCGTAAATTTGCCGTTATAATGATAAATCTAAATACGAATCTGTATTTTTTATGCAAAAATAAAATCACCTGAGATGTTTCAGGCAGTTTTATGACAAGAGCAAATTCCTTATTAGAAACGATTTGCCCTCAGATATACATATATTTCGGATGACTTTAAATGCTAAAAATAAAACAAAAAATTGTCTCAGCTTCTTTGTGCTACCTATTGCCGTCAGCAGCCTTTGCTGAATTTCCCGAAGAGGGTGTTCGGCAGAATATTTCTTCTCAGAATACTGCTGTACAAGTACAACAGAAACAATGGTTAGATATTCTATCTGAGGAGGAAAGGTCGCCTGAAAAGAATGAGAATATAGGCAGACCAACTCTGGTTAATGATGATTTTTTAGCGGCAAACCCGCATATTCTTGAAGACGCACTGGTTCAAGCACTTAACGGCAATAGCGCAGACCTGGTTTCCTCGCTTGTCGCCCTTTACCGTAAACAGCCCAACCACAATCCCAAACTGATTGCACGTGCCGATGCTTTGCTGGCAAAGTTGAAAGGACGGACTTCCGAAGCGGTCGAACGTTATCGTACCCTTTATGAATCTGACGTTTCAGACGACCGCATATTGTTGGATTTGGCAGCAGCAGAGTTTCAGGACCATCGCTTGGGTGAGGCAACGATGCATTTTCGTCATGCCGCGCAACGCGATATACCTGCCCCCGTTTTGGAAAATGTCAAACGTTTTCAAGAAGCCGTCAAACGGCAGACAGAATGGAAATGGTCTGGTGGAATCAGCCCCGTGCATAACGATAATGCCAACAACGCTGCTCCGCGTTATTGCATCGAAACAAGGGGGCAAACCGCATGCAGTGTTACCTTACCTGTCAGTGCCAACGGCTTGAATTACGAATTGAACACCGAAAAACTCACCCCATTGCATGGGCATCACGCTATCAAACTCCGCGCCAACCTCAGCGGCACAAGCTATTTTTTCGACCGCCAATCGGCTTACGACGATGCGTTCGGCAGAGCTTATTTGGGCTGGCAACGCAAGGACGGCAAACAAACCGTCAGCGTTTTACCGTTTTATCAGGCACAGTTGGCAGGCAGCAGCGAGTTTGACAGCAAAAAAGAAAATAACCGCCGCGTTGCACCTTATATGCTGGCTCACGGAGTTGGCGTACAGCTTTCGCATATGGTCAATCTCGGCAATGCGACTCAACTTTACTACTCACTGGAACGCTACCGCCAAAACTATCGAGAAACTGATCGTGCACTGCGCAACGATGGTTGGCACGACAGTACCTATCTCTCCCTGGCTCGCCGTTTTGGCAACACGACTCTGTTCGGCGGTTGGCAATACAACCGCTTTGTTCCTGAAAACAAAAACATACACAATATTGAGAACAATGCAGCCTACCACCGCAACGGTTTCAATATAGGTTGGATACAGCAATGGCAGGTTTTAGGTGGGCTTAACAGCAGACTTACCGCTTCATTTGCCAACCGTCGCTATAAAGGCATTATGGCATTCGGCACGGAGCCGCAACGCAATCGGGAGCGCGCTCTCTCTATCAATCTTAGTCACAACAAATTATCTTATAAAGGCATTACCCCTACTTTGAATTATAGTTATAGTCACACCCGTAGCAATGCACCCTATGCAATGCGTAATATTCATCAATGGTCATTAGGTGGTGAATGGAATTTTTAAAAGAGAATCAAATCTGAGTAGGTATAAGACAGCAACCCGTTCAAACAAAACTTTGTAGTGTAATTAAAGGTCTCTGCAAACATCTACGCCGAGACCTTGTCTGTTTGATTTAATTATTTTTTAGAGTCTGTGCGGTGTCATACCTTCAGGCGCTTCTGCACCTTCCGGCAAACCGAAAGTTTCGCGCAAAATCACTTTATAGAAGACAAACGCTTCGCACGCACCTTGAATGGCTTCCGCCTCGGCTTCGGGAGTCAAGTTCAAAGCGTTCAGATGCTCGACAAAAGCGCGCCAGTGTTTGCCGCGGCCGTTCGGATGAGGAGCCAGGTGGCGTGCGCCGAATTCGCCGGTGTATTCGAGTTTTTGAGCGTGTTTGAACAAGAATGCCGCGCCCAAATTAGAACCTTCGGCACAATACAGCCAGCCGATGGCTTTATTACCGGTTTCGTGTGGCAATTCTTTGTCAAATTTGTAAGGCTCTTCGCCCAAGTCTTTCAAGTCTTGAGTCACGGCATCGTAACGCGCCATGTATTCAAGTTCGGGAATGGCTTTGTTCAATTCGGCATCTTTATAGATGTGATCAACAGCCTTGTGGAAAACAGATTGAAGTTTCAAGAATTTGATGTAGTTTTCTTTGCTGGAAAAAGGTTGAACGGACATAACCAAGTTATCAACGCTGTCGTGCGTTGTCGTGGTTTGCTCTTTCAAGCGTTTGGCGAAAGTCAGCTCTTGGGTTTCACTCATGATGTTTCCTTTGAATTAAGAGACTAATGGTTTCAGACGGCCTTTATGGTTAAAAATCCGTCTAATTTGAAAAGAATCGTTTTAAAAACAAAGAAGATAATTTTTAGCCTACTTCAGGTTCGTTGACCGTGTACCTTCCACAAATCTACAAGGATTATCGTGTTTTTAAATATTAAGAATATATCTTATTTTATCCTAATGGCAATAAACCAAACTAAGACCTATTAATAAAATTTAACGGCTCATAGCAATAACCTTCTGAAGTCTTTTCAAACTTTTCAGACGGCCCAAACCTTATTAAGCAGCCGCCATTCAATCAAATATCGACCTAAATTTGGGCTATCCTTCTGTTTTCCTTTATAATGCGACACTCTTTGCACCTTCTTTATCCCCTGCCGAACCATGAAACGGATTCCTGCCTACCATCGCTGGTGGCGCTACAAGTCTTATCTTCCTGATGCGACGCTGCCTGCACATACGGTGGAATGCCCGGATTGCGGCTGCCGTATGGATATTCCGCGCCTGCGTCAGGGACAGGAAGCACATTGTCCGGTATGCAACCATGAAATTGTGGAGGTGGAAAACAATCCGTATATCGCGCCGATTGCCTATGCGCTGACAACCTTGATTCTGATGGCGTTCGCGTACAATATGGTGTATATCCGCGTCGATTTATTCGGCGTGACATCGATTTTGTCGCTCCCGCAAATGATGCGGCTTTTGATTTCGCTGGATTATGGTTTTCTGGCGGAAGTGATGTTTATCCTCACCTTTGGTGCGCCTTTACTGTTTTTACTGCTCTGCCTGTATGTTTATACGGCTTTGATACGCGAAAAGGCCTACCCTGCGCTGCGCTTTGCAACGCGTGTATTGGTGCGGCTGCGCCATTGGATTATGGTGGATGTGTTTTTCATTTCCACTTTGGTGGCATATATCAAGCTCTCGTCCGTTGCTACAGTGGAATTCGGCTCGGCGTTTTATCTGATGTTTCCGTTGTCGGTCATGCTGATTCGGACTTCGGTATCGATTCCGCAGCATTGGGTTTATTATAAGATTCACCGTTTAACCGGCGGCCATGCGGTTCAGACGGCCACTGAAGACAAAATCTGTTGCAGCCGCTGCCTGTATTTCCGCGATAAAGACGAGCAGCCTTGCGGCGTATGCGGTGCGGACTTATACCGTCGCCGCCCCAAAAGCCTGAGTATTTCGCTGGCATTTTTAGTCACGGCATTTATCCTGTATTTCCCTGCCAACATCCTGCCGATTATGATTTCGTCCAACCCGACGGCCTTGGAGATCAACACGATTTTCAACGGCATTGTTTATATGTGGGACGACGGCGACCGATTGATTGCCGTGATTATTTTCAGCGCCAGTATTATGGTGCCGGTTTTGAAGATTATTGCGATGGCGGTTTTAATTTATTCCGCATACTTCAAACCCGTGATGAGCGTGGACAAAATGTCGGTTTTGTATCGGATTACCGAATCCATCGGCCGCTGGTCGATGATTGATATTTTTGTGATTATTATTTTGATGAGTTCGTTCCACACCAATATGGCGCGCGTCGTGCCCGGGGGGGCGGCGATTTACTTCTGCCTGGTCGTTATTTTGACCATGCTTTCGGCCTATTATTTCGATCCCCGTCTGATTTGGGACAAGCAACAGCAGCTTTCAGACGGCCTTGATTCTGACCAGACCTTAAAACAATGAAAAAACACGATTCTTCACCCAATTATCACGCCCCGGCGCGTGTCAAGAAAACCAATGTCTTCACATCTATCGTGTGGCTGATTCCGCTGATTGCGCTGATTGCCGGCGGCTGGCTTTTGGTTAAAGACATCCGCAACCGCGGCCCTGTCGTTACGCTGTTGATGGACAGCGCCGAAGGCATCGAGGTCAACAACACCATTATTAAGGTGCTGAACGTCGATGTCGGACACGTTACCCGCATCAAATTGCGCGACGACCAAAAAGGCGTGGAAGTCACGGCCCAACTCAGCGCCGATGCCAAAGACCTTATCCGCAGCGATACCCAATTTTGGGTGGTCAAACCTCGTATCGACCAAAGCGGCGTTACCGGCTTGGGAACCTTGCTTTCCGGCTCATATATTGCATTTACACCAGGTAAAAGCCAAGAAACCAAAGATGTATTTGTCGTCCAAGACATTCCGCCGATTGCCGCCATCGGTCAAAGCGGCCTGCGCCTGAATTTGATCGGCAAAAACGACCGCATCCTCAACGTCAGCAGCCCTGTTTTGTATGAAAACTTTATGGTCGGCCAAGTAGAAAGCGCGCATTTCGACCCGTCCGACCAAAGCGTGCATTACACCATTTTCATCCAAAGCCCCAACGACAAACTGATTAATTCCGCCAGCCGTTTTTGGCTGGAAAGTGGCATCAATATCGAAACTACAGGCAGCGGTGTCAAACTCAATTCCGCCCCTCTGCCTGCCCTGCTGTCCGGCGCAATTTCCTTTGACTCGCCCAAAACAAGCGACAGCAAAAACGTCAAAAGCGAAGACAGCTTCACGCTTTACGATAGCCGCAGCGAAGTCGCCAACCTGCCTGACGACCGCTCGCTGTACTACACCGCATTCTTCAAACAATCCGTACGCGGCCTGACTGCCGGTTCGCCTGTCGAATACAAAGGCCTGAATGTCGGCGTGGTTTCCGATGTCCCTTATTTCGACCGCAACGACAGCCTGCACTTATTTGAAAACGGTTGGATTCCCGTACGCATCCGCATCGAGCCTTCCCGTTTGGAAATCAATGCCGACGAGCAAAGTAAAGAACATTGGAAACAACAATTTCAGACGGCCTTAAACAAAGGCCTGACTGCCACCATCTCCAGCAACAACCTGTTGACCGGAAGCAAAATGATTGAGTTGAACGATCAGCCTTCCGCATCGCCTAAGCTGCGACCGCATACCGTTTATGCAGGCGATACCGTTATCGCAACCCAAGGCGGCGGTTTGGACGATTTACAGGCAAAAGTGGCCGATTTGTTAGACAAGTTCAACAATCTGCCACTGGATAAAACCGTTGCCGGCTTGAACGGCTCGCTTGCCGAGCTCAAATCCACACTCAAATCTGCCAATGCCGCCCTAAGCTCCATCGACAAACTGGTCGGCAAACCGCAGACACAAAACATTCCGAACGAGCTGAACCAAACCCTGAAAGAATTGCGTCAAACCCTGCAAGGCGTATCGCCGCAATCGCCTATCTACGGCGACGTACAAAATACGCTGCAAAGTTTGGACAAAACCTTAAAAGATGTTCAACCCGTGATTAATACTTTGAAAGAAAAACCCAATGCGCTGATTTTCAACAGCAGCAGCAAAGACCCTATCCCGAAAGGAAGCCGATAATGCGCCTCTTCCCGATTGCCGCCGCCCTGACGCTTGCCGCCTGCGGCACTGCTCAAAGCACACAATATTTCGTTCTGCCCGACAGTCAATACATCCGACCTGCTGCGCATGGCAACGAAATCGCGGTCAAAGTCAACCTTGCCGAACCGCTTGCCAACGGCGGCCTCGTTTACCAAACCGATGCCTACCATGTCAATCTGGCGAAAAACCACCTTTGGGCAGCTCCGCTCGATGGCGCGTTGGCAGCAAACCTCAGCAACAAGCTCAACCGCCTCAATCCGCATCGCACCTTCGTGCCTGCTTCACGCAGCCAAAGCAGCCAAACCCTGAAAGTCTATATCGAAGCCTTCCAAGGCAGCTATCAGGGGCAGACCACCATCAGCGGTTATGCACTATGGCCGGACGGACGCAGCAAACCGTTTAATGCCATTACGCCGCAACAAGGCGACGGCTATACCGCCATGCTCGAATCGTTGGAAAACGGTTTGTCACAGGTTGCCGATACGATTGCCTATTAAACAAAAGGCCGTCTGAAAAACTTTCAGACGGCCTTTTTCATGTTTCAAACATTCATTACAACGCGCGGTCAAAATACAAAGCCACGCCGGAACGCTCGCTCATCGCCAACAAATAATCCATCAATTTTTGCGGCCATTGAATACCGCGCACAACGGTCAGGTTGCGCAAAATAGGGAAAGTCAGGATATCTTCCAAACTGATTTCACCGCCCAAGCCCTCGCCTTCGCACACCAGCGCTTCCAGTTCTGCCAAGTCTTGATGCAGACGCTCCAGATACTGCGCCGTTTTGTTCAGATTAGTCTCGAAATTGCCGATACTTTTCTCTTTTTTGTCGATAAAGTATTTTTTCGCCTCATCGGTATCAAATTCGGGCAGGCCGATTTTGACCATGCGCGGCTGTACCAATTTGTTATTGTATTCGCCCACTTTATCCAACCAAGCCTGCATTTCTGGACGAACTTCCTCTTTCAGACGGCCTTGATCGATATAGCGGACAATATCCAAACTTTCGCCCATAAACGAACCGTCTTCTTTTTGCAAAATCGGCACTTGTTTTGAGCCAATCATGCCAATCGGCATGGCTTCGTCATCATTTGCCAAGACAACCTCTTCCACCGCCACATCACGCAAGCCGAAAATCATCCGCGCACGAACACAAAACGGGCAATGGTCGTAAATATACAGTTTCATTAAAAATCCTCCGAAAATGGGTTTGATTGGGCAAAGGCCGTCTGAATGCCTCACGCAAAAGGATTATCCTGCCAAATATCTTTGGAAACCATATCTGATAACGTGTTTATACGGCCGGGATATATGCAGTATTGTCTCCGGGCAGTATAACCGATGTTGAAATTTCCGTCGGATACACGACATCAGCGGCTGTCTCTGCTGAAATTTCACCTGCCAACTCATTGTAAATTCCTTTGTCGTTTTGGAAATCAATATCGGCAACCTTACGCCTTTCCCCGTTTTCCAAAACCACTTCTGATTCAAATAATATTTTATTATCGGCTTCATCTTTCAGATTGATTTCTGCAAAATCCAAAGAGATCGACTGGATATCCCAGTCGGACAATAGAGAAAGCTCTCCTTCCTCCGTTTTCCCGTTACTGTTTTCGTCATGCCAGATTCTTAGCTCGCCCCACAATTCATCATATTGATTAATGATATTATTATTGTCGCTGTCCAAATCTTTCAAAGCTTCTACGCCGTTTTCTGCGCGCTTGCCGTCAGACATAACTGTTGCCTCACCAAACATCTCCGTTCCGTCGTTTACCATGCCGTCTCCATTTTTATCCCAAACCAAAAAACCGCTGCCTTTTTTGAGCCAAGCCGTCTGTTCGGCCATCCCGTCGCCATCCATATCAAAACTCACTCCATCCTCCACCGAAGTCGTGAGCAACTCTTCTCCATACAGCTCGATAGCAAG
Organism: Neisseria sp. P0001.S007; assembly: GCF_051963655.1. Taxonomy (NCBI): domain Bacteria; kingdom Pseudomonadati; phylum Pseudomonadota; class Betaproteobacteria; order Neisseriales; family Neisseriaceae; genus Neisseria; species Neisseria sp. P0001.S007. The sequence continues at coordinate 21,575 of NZ_JBQCUB010000013.1, forward strand.
AGGAGTATGGTAATTTTTGGCAATTTGGTCAAAATTCTGCTGAAGATTATCCACTCCGCCCTGCAAATCAAGTGAAATATTGGCTTTGTTCAGTAAATCCTGCAAAGCTTTCAAAGCTTCGTTTTCATTATGAATTTCTTTGCCTTTTCCTGATGCCTGTTCGGATTTTTGCTGTTCGACCAAAGTAGCCAAGCGGTTCACTGCATTGGAATGAAGCCTACTGGCTGAAGTAATCAGTGCCGCATACGCACTTTTTGAGTAATTTACTAAATTATCGTTGAAGCTGACACTCTTGCCCGCGCCACCGATACCGAATTCAATCGCCCCCTGCTTTCCGCCTGAAGAATAATATAACGCTGTTCTTGCAGCCGTCGTTACCGTACCGTCTGCCAAACGGCTGTTGGCAGGTACAAATACCACCATCAGCGTAGGATTTCCACGCGCCATCATCGGCATCAGACTAAGCGGCATATTTGGATCGGTTTTCTGAAAGCGAACCCGCTCGTCACCTACGCCAAACAGTCTGTTGGGATAGTCAGGCGCTGCTTCATCCATTCCTGATTGCAGAATTTTTTGCTTTTCGGCCGGAGTTTTACCGTTTAGCAGGTTTGGATTGGTTTCCTTAAGGAATACAGATTTCGCCCATGTCCAATAAGTATGGTCGGGCTGTCCGCTGGGGTTTTGGGTTTTCATTTTGTGGGCAAAATAATCAACAGCCTGTTGTTGGTTCATCGCCTTGATTGCTGCCGTATCCGATCCGTATTTGGTTTCTTTGGGATTGTTCCGCAAATCAAACTGAAAACGGTTGTATTCGGCTTTTCCTTCTTCATACAAAAAACGGCGGGCATACTCATTTGCAGTAAGGTTTTTTGTTGGATTTCTCTCATCAGCAAGATCTAGTCTATAAAGAGTATCAGAAATACCATGCTCGATTTCATGGGCATAATCAGAAGCCGTAAGATAATCTTTTCCAAATACCATCTCACGGTATTCAATGTCTCCTCTTAATTTTCTCGTTGTATAAGTGGCTGGAACATGATGATCGACACGAATACTTGATAGCCCCCATTTATTGATAAAAATATGAGTCTTTTGCATAATAACATTATCCCGCATGATGCTATCAATCTCCTTTTTAGGCATGCCCATGCGAATAAAATGCTGCCGAATTTGTGCATTTTGAACTGTTGCCATAATAATTCTCCTATTAATTGTTTGAGTAAATTTTTAATTTTAATTGGTGATAAAATAATCTTTTTTATATAAATAATTTTTTTTATATTGAATATAAGATATTTCCTTGCTACATCTCATATTTTCTTGGTTATCATGCATAAAGTATAGAGATACACTATCATGAATAGACAATCTTGCATGAAAATTCTTAATATGACCGTTGTTGTCAATAGCCTCTAATGATTTTTCTAAGTTGTCAATATCCTTTAATGATTTTCCAAAACTTACAGCAGAATCAGAACAAAATATCGGTCTAAACATTGGATGCCAACCAATGCTTGGCAGGGGCAAATCCTCGGGATAACGGTTGTCAGGAAACAGCGAACGGTAATGCTTTAAATAATCAGGCGTTGCTTCGATTTCTAAAAAAGTACTGCCGTTGTAGTTGGTCTGATGCACTACCGTAAAGCCGTCGGTCGGCCGTTTTAGCTTACGCCGCCTGTGTTTGAGCCATTTCTGCCGCTCTGCCTTGTCTTTCCATCTGAGTACCGCCTGTTTTTCTCCGTCAGGCCGCAAACGGCCGGAAAGCCGCAGATATCGCCGGTACACGGGAATCTGCCACTTTTTCGCTAAATCTTCAGGCGGCATATCAAGCAAACAGGCACTATGCAGCGTGCCGGCCATCTGTCTGAACAAACTCTCGAAGCTATTTACAGGATAAAGCTGCCCGCAGCCCGTTGCGTCATCCGCATATGCTTGAGAAACAGAGACCGTCTGAATGCCGCTATAAGCATGAGACAAAATGGGCAGCAACATGGCCGGCCACAGCAAAGCAGCTAAAAATCTCACACTCATCTCCTTCTTGATAAAAATTATTACTTGCTTTGATATTATTCCCAATATTTTTTCACTGCAAGCACATTTACACGCTAATTGTTTGTTTTATTTTGATGTTTATATGTTATTGCAAGTTGGGTAGCCCAGGCCGTCTGAAACAAGACTTCCTGAAACATAGTGCAGCATTCGCATACAAATCTAGGGCTGTCGGCAAGAAACTGTTACAATGGCAACGTTTTTATCAAAAAGAAAAAACGCACGCCATGACCACTATTCGCCAAACGCCCCAAACATCGAGTGCAACGCTGGAAGGCCTCCTCGCTTGGTTCGACGGCTATGTTGCCGCGCTGCCCGATTCCGATAAAAACCTGATTCAGACGGCCTTTGACTTAGCTAAAGAACATTACCCCGCCGATGCACTAACGACTTACGGCGAGCCATTGCTGGAACATTTCCTCGGCTCGATGCAAATCGTCAGCGAACTCGACCTCTTGCCTGATGCCGTGGCCGCTACGATTTTGTCCGACATCGGCAAATACGTTCCCACTTGGCGCGAATTGGTTACCGAACGCTGCAACAGTACCGTTTGCGAGCTGGTCAAAGGCGTGGACGAAGTACAGAAACTGACCCAATTCGCCCGCGTAGACAGCCTTGCCACGCCGGAAGAGCGCGCCCAACAAGCCGAAACCATGCGTAAAATGCTGTTGGCGATGGTTACCGACATCCGCGTCGTCCTGATCAAACTGGCCATGCGTACGCGCACCCTGCAATTCTTAAGCAACGTTCCCGACAATCCTGAAAAGCGCGCCGTTGCCAAAGAAACCCTCGACATTTTTGCCCCGCTCGCCAACCGCTTGGGCGTGTGGCAACTCAAATGGCAGCTCGAAGATTTGGGCTTCCGTCATCAAGAGCCGGAAAAATACCGCGAAATCGCCCTGCTTTTGGACGAAAAACGCACCGAGCGCCTCGAATACATCGAAAACTTCCTCAATATCCTGCGTACGGAACTGAAAAAATACAATATTCATTTTGAAGTTGCCGGAAGACCGAAGCATATCTACTCCATTTACAAAAAAATGGTGAAGAAAAAGCTCACTTTCGACGGCTTGTTCGACATCCGCGCCGTACGGATTTTGGTGGACACCATTCCCGAGTGTTACACCACGTTGGGCATTGTCCACAGCCTCTGGCAGCCGATTCCGGGCGAGTTCGACGACTATATCGCCAACCCGAAAGGCAACGGCTATAAAAGTTTGCACACCGTCATCGTCGGTCCGGAAGACAAAGGCGTGGAAGTACAAATCCGCACCTTCGATATGCACCAATTCAACGAATTCGGTGTTGCCGCCCACTGGCGTTATAAAGAAGGCGGCAAGGGCGATTCCGCCTACGAACAAAAAATCGCTTGGTTGCGCCAACTCCTAGACTGGCGCGAAAACATGGCCGAAAGCGGCAAGGAAGACCTCGCCGCCGCCTTTAAAACCGAGCTGTTCAACGATACGATTTACGTTTTGACTCCGCACGGCAAAGTCCTCTCCCTGCCTACGGGCGCTACCCCCATCGACTTTGCGTATGCCTTGCATAGCAGCGTAGGCGACCGTTGCCGCGGCGCAAAAGTCGAAGGACAAATCGTGCCGCTGTCCACGCCTTTGGAAAACGGTCAACGCGTTGAAATCATTACCGCCAAAGAGGGAAATCCTTCCGTCAACTGGCTCTACGAAGGCTGGGTCAAATCTAACCGCGCCATCAGCAAAATCCGTGCCTACATCCGCCAGCAAAATGCAGATACCGTGCGTGAAGACGGCCGCGCCCAGTTGGACAAACAGTTGTCAAAAATCTTCCCCAAACCCAATCTGCAAGCATTGGCGGAAAAACTCGGCTTCAAAAAAACCGACGAACTCTATACGGCCATCGGTCAGGGCGAAGTTTCCAACCGCGCCATCCATAAAGCCTGCGGCGCGCTGAATGAACCGCCTCCTGTGCCGATTGATGAAACCAATATCGTCAAGCAGTCAAAAATCAAAAAAGGCGGCAAAAACGGCATTTTGATTGACGGCGAAGACGGTCTGATGACCACGCTTGCCAAATGCTGCAAACCGGCACCTCCGGACGACATTATCGGTTTCGTTACGCGCGACCGCGGTATTTCCGTCCACCGCAACACCTGCCCTTCTTTCCGCCACCTTGCCGAACAGGCACCGGAAAAAGTGTTGAATGCGAGCTGGGCAGCCTTGCAAGAAGGACAAGTGTTTGCTGTCGATGTTGAAATCCGCGCCCAAGACCGCTCCGGTTTGCTGCGCGATGTTTCGGATGCGCTGGCACGTCATAAACTCAACGTTACCGCGGTGCAAACCCAATCGCGTGATTTGGAAGCCAGTATGCGCTTTACCCTTGAAGTCCGCCAAGTCAATGACCTGCCGCGCGTATTAGCCAGCTTAGGCGACATCAAAGGCGTTTTAAGCGTAACGCGCTTGTAGTTCTAACGCACCAAGCAAATCTAAAGGCCGTCTGAAAGCAACTTTTTCAGACGGCCTTTTAAGTTTTTAACACACCAATATCTCAACGCTTCAACTTATCTTTCTTAAAAAGTCAGCCGCAGCCTTAGCCGCTTCAATATATAACCCCCTCTTCTATCCTTACAACCAGTTGTTATTTCCTACCGGCATCATTCTCAGGCAAACTTATTATCCTCATGATAAACAAGATATTTCCAATTTAAGGGAGCCTCATGAATACACGAGATTTGTACCCTCACGAGATTTTGCAGGAAGCCATCGGCAAGAGCTGCGCCAAGTCTGAGTTCAGCATCAAAATGTTGGTGATTTTGAGTTTTTTAGGCGGCGGCTATGTCGGCTTCGGCTATCTTGCCTGCCTGCGCGTCATCAGCGGCATTCCTGCCGAATGGAACGGCCTGGCCGCTCTTTTGGGCGCGTCCGTATTCCCTATCGCGCTGATTTGTATCTTAATCGGTGGCGGTGAGCTGGCAACAGGCAATATGATGATTATGGCTTTGGGCAGATTGACCGGCCGTGTCAGCACCTACAAACTGGTACGCAACTGGCTCATTGTCAGCTTGGGCAATCTGGCAGGCGCCGTTGCCATGGCCTATTTCCTCGGCCACTATGTCGGCCTTGCCGAAGGGCCGGCCGCAGCGAAAACCATTGCCATTGCCGAAGCTAAAGTCAATATGGACTTCGGCCGCGCATTCGTTTCTGCCATCGCATGTAACTGGATGGTGTGTATGGGCATCTGGTTTTACTTCGGCGCACGCCATACTTCAGGACGAATCTTAGCCATGTGGTTCCCGGTTATGATCTTCGTATTAATCGGCTTTCAACACTTTGTTGCCAATATGTTTATCATTCCGGCCGGCATTTGGGCGGGTGCAAATGTCAGCTGGGGTCAATTTTTCTACAATATGATTCCCGTCTTCTTAGGCAACGTCCTGGGCGGGTCATCCTTTGTCGCAGCCTCTTATCTCTTTGCTTACAAACACTTATTAAAAGACGATTTTTCTATTTAATGTAGTCTTTTTTTTCTAAAAACCTCGTATCTGCCCGACACAGATACGGGGTTTCTGCACAGGGTCGTCTGAAAGTCCAAGTCGTTTAATTACTTTTTCTCTTTAATCCTCAAAAAACATCAGGAAAGATAGTTTCACACACTTTCCTTCGTCATCATCAGTAAAAATTTATATATTTTTATGTTTTTAAATGACTTAGCCAAAAGGCGGCATCAATTTCGAATAAAGGCTGAGTTCTTCGCTTTGCAAAAGCGACTTTTTGCGGTATGCTGGTTTAAATTATTTACAATTTAATGCATTAAAATTTCGTATTTTATTGTATTTGAAAATAATTTATCCTGTCTCTCTCGCAAAAAACAGGATTTTTAAGCTGTATTTTTATTAGAAAAAAGTTTGGGTATGAATTGCTTGCAATTTCAAAACCCGTATTTATAAGTTAGATGAGGAATAAGTACATGAATCCCATGTATATCACTTTCGCGATCTATTTGGTCGCCGTATTACTGATCGGCCTGGCCGCCTATTTTTCAACACGAAACTTCGATGACTACATCCTCGGCGGCCGCAGCTTGGGTCCATTCGTGACCGCGATGTCTGCCGGTGCTTCCGATATGTCAGGCTGGCTTTTGATGGGCTTGCCAGGTGCCATTTACCTGAGCGGTTTGAATGAAGCTTGGATTGCCATTGGTCTGATTGTGGGTGCATACCTCAACTGGCTTTTGGTCGCAGGCCGTCTGCGCGTACATACCGAATACGCCAACAACGCGCTGACGCTTCCTGATTACTTCTTCCACCGCTTTGGTGCCGGCGGTCACTTGATGAAAGTGGTTTCTGCACTGATTATCTTGTTCTTCTTCACTATTTACTGTGCTTCAGGCATCGTAGCCGGTGCTACCCTATTCCAAAGCCTGTTCCACGATCTGTCTTACACTCAAGCCATGTGGCTGGGTGCCGGCGCAACCATCGCCTACACTTTCTTGGGCGGTTTCTTGGCCGTAAGCTGGACCGATACCCTGCAAGCTTCTTTGATGATTTTTGCATTGGTACTGACTCCTATAATGGTGTATTTGGGTTTGGGCGGTGCAGATCAAATGAATGCGGCCATCCAACAAGTTGCCGCCTCTACCGGTAAAGAATACGGCAGCCTGTTTGCCGGTACTACTTTCATCGGCATTATCTCTACCGCCGCTTGGGGCTTGGGCTATTTCGGCCAACCACACATTTTGGCCCGTTTCATGGCTGCCGAAAGCGCTAAATCTCTGGTTTCTGCACGCCGTATCGGCATGACTTGGATGATTCTGTGTATGGCCGGTGCTGTGGCTGTCGGCTACTTCGGTATCGCCTACTTCGGTGCCAACCCTGCTCACGTTGAAGAAATGAACGGCAACCACGAACGTATCTTCATCGCTTTGGCTACCCTGCTCTTCAACCCTTGGATTGCCGGTATCATCTTGAGCGCGATTCTCGCCGCCGTAATGTCCACTCTGTCTTGCCAATTGTTGGTTTGCTCCAGCGCGATTACCGAAGACTTCTACAAAGGCTTCCTGCGTAAAAAAGCACAACAAGCCGAGTTGGTATGGATTGGCCGTCTGATGGTTTTGGCGATTGCCGTGATTTCCATCCTGATTGCTTCTGATCCTAACAGCAAAGTATTGGGCTTGGTGGCTTACGCATGGGCAGGTTTTGGTGCCGCATTCGGTCCGGTTGTTATCCTGTCTGTACTGTGGAAACGCATTACTGCCTACGGCGCACTCTCCGGCATGATTGCAGGTGCACTGACTGTAGTAGTTTGGGCTGAGTGGATCAAAAAACCTGCTTTAGCCGCACAAGAAACAGGTTTCGCTACTGTCTATGAAATCGTTCCCGGCTTCATCGCTTGTTTCCTCGTGATTGTTTTGGTGTCCCTGATCGACAAAAAACCTTCACGCGAATTGCAAGAACGTTTCGAAAAAGCAGACGCAGAATACCGCGCTTCTAAATAAGACGTTTTCAGACGGCCTGCATGATTCGGTGCAGGCCGTCTTTATGAAATAAACTGTTTCAAAATAATCTGAGCCTTATCAGAAAAAACAGCAATTTATGCGGATGCATCTTGTATCCGCATCATAATTTTATTACGATATTACTATCCTTCAGAATGTCTGTTTTAGCAGTCTTAAAGTCAGGCCGTCTGAAACCATGAAAAAAACCTTTGGAGAACATAAATAATGTTTAACTTCGCTTTTCCAACACAAACTCCTCTGCGTCAAGCTGTAACTGATGCCTACCGCCGCGATGAAATCGAAGCCGTTCAGGATATGTTGCAACGTGCACAGATGACCGACGAAGAGCGCAATGCTGCCTCCGAGCTTGCCCGTCGTTTGGTTACTCAAGTCCGCTCCAGCCGCACCAAAGCAAGCGGCGTAGATGCCTTGATGCACGAGTTCTCTCTCTCCAGTGAAGAAGGTGTTGCACTGATGTGTCTGGCCGAAGCCCTGCTGCGTATTCCGGACAATGCCACCCGCGACCGCCTGATTGCCGATAAAATCTCCGAAGGCAACTGGAAAAGCCACTTGAACAACAGCCCTTCCCTCTTCGTTAACGCGGCTGCATGGGGTCTGTTGATTACCGGCAAACTGACCACCAACACTTCTGAGAAAAACATGGGTTCTGCACTGAGCCGCATGATCAGCAAAGGTGGGGCGCCTCTGATCCGTCAAGGTGTGAACTACGCAATGCGCCTGTTGGGCAAACAGTTCGTAACCGGCCAAACCATTGAAGAAGCGCTGCAAAACGGTAAAGAACGCGAGAAAATGGGTTACCGCTTCTCTTTCGATATGTTGGGTGAAGCCGCATACACCGAAGAGGATGCCAACCGCTACTACAACGACTACGTTCAAGCCATTCACGCCATCGGTAAAGATGCCGCAGGCCAAGGCGTTTACGAAGGCAACGGTATTTCCGTCAAACTTTCCGCCATCCATCCACGCTACTCACGCGCCCAACACGAACGCGTTATGAGCGAATTGTTGCCGCGCCTGAAAGAATTGTTCCTTTTGGGTAAAAAATACGATATCGGTATCAACATCGACGCCGAAGAAGCCAACCGTCTCGAATTGTCTTTGGACTTGATGGAAGCTTTGGTTTCCGACCCTGACTTGGCCGGCTACAAAGGTATCGGTTTCGTTGTTCAGGCCTACCAAAAACGTTGCCCGTTCGTTATCGACTATCTGATCGACCTGGCCCGCCGCAACAACCAAAAACTGATGATCCGTTTAGTTAAAGGCGCATACTGGGACAGCGAAGTGAAATGGGCTCAAGTAGACGGCATGGAAGGCTATCCGACTTACACCCGTAAAGTCCACACCGACATCTCCTACCTCGCCTGCGCACGCAAACTCTTGGATGCGCAAGATGCCGTGTTCCCACAATTTGCCACCCACAACGCCTACACTTTGGGCGCAATCTACCAAATGGGTAAAGGCAAAGACTTTGAACACCAATGTCTGCACGGCATGGGCGAAACCCTGTACGACCAAGTGGTCGGCCCGCAAAACTTAGGCCGCCGCGTACGCGTGTATGCCCCGGTCGGCACACACGAAACCCTGCTTGCCTACTTGGTACGACGCCTGTTGGAAAACGGTGCGAACTCTTCTTTCGTGAACCAAATCGTTGACGAGAACATCAGCATCGACCGCCTGATTAAGAGCCCGTTCGACACCATCGCCGAACAAGGCATCCACCTGCATCCGGCATTGCCTCTGCCGCGCGATTTGTATGGCAAAGGCCGTCTGAACTCCCAAGGCGTCGATTTCAGCAACGAAAACGTATTGCAAAACCTGCAAGAAAAACTCAACCAAGCTTCTTCCGAAGACTTCCACGCCGCGTCTATCGTCAATGGCGAAGCGCGTAACGTGGGCGAAGCGCAACCTGTCCGCAACCCTGCAGACCACAACGATGTTGTCGGCACTGTCAGCTTTGCTGATGCGGCATTGGCTCAAGAAGCTATTGGTGCAGCCGTTGCCGCCCTGCCGGAGTGGAGCGCCAAACCTGCTTCAGAACGCGCCGACTGCCTGCGCCGTTTTGCCGATTTGTTGGAACAACACACGCCTGCATTGATGATGCTGGCTGTCCGTGAAGCCGGTAAAACCTTGAACAACGCCGTTGCCGAAGTACGCGAAGCCGTTGACTTCTGCCGCTACTATGCCAACGAAGCTGAAAACACCCTGCCTAAAGATGCCAAAGCGGTTGGCGCAATCGTTGCCATCAGCCCATGGAACTTCCCATTGGCCATCTTTACCGGCGAAGTGGTTTCTGCATTGGCAGCCGGTAACACTGTTATCGCCAAACCTGCCGAACAAACCAGCCTGATTGCTACTTACGCCGTTTCCTTGATGCATCAAGCCGGTATTCCGACTTCTGCGCTGCAACTCGTACTCGGCGCAGGCGATGTCGGCTCTGCCCTGACCGGCGACGCCCGCATCGGCGGCGTGATCTTTACCGGTTCTACCGAAGTAGCGCGCCTGATCAACAAAGCCCTGTCCAAACGCGACGACAGCCCTGTCCTGATTGCCGAGACCGGTGGTCAAAACGCGATGATCGTGGACTCTACCGCCCTGCCGGAACAAGTCTGCCTCGACGTATTGAACTCTGCCTTCGACAGCGCAGGCCAACGTTGTTCCGCTCTGCGTATCTTGTGCGTTCAAGAAGATGTTGCCGATAAAATGGTCAACATCATCAAAGGTGCAATGGACGAATTGGTTGTCGGCAAACCGACCCAACTGACCACAGACATCGGCCCTGTCATCGATGCTGAAGCCCAACAAAACCTGTTGGCCCACATCAACCGAATGAAAGGCGTAGCTAAGGCTTACCACGAAATCAAAACTGCCGCCGACGTTGATGACAACAACTCTACCTTCGTTCGTCCAATCCTGTTTGAATTGAACAACCTGAACGAATTGCAACGCGAAGTGTTCGGTCCTGTACTGCACGTTGTCCGCTACCGTGCCAGCGAATTGGATCAGCTCATCGACCAAATCAACGCCAAAGGCTATGCTTTGACCAGCGGTGTACACAGCCGTATCGAAGGCACTGTCGACCATATCCGCGACCGTATCGAAGCCGGTAACATCTACGTTAACCGAAACATCGTTGGTGCTGTTGTCGGCGTACAACCTTTCGGCGGTCATGGCTTGTCCGGTACCGGTCCAAAAGCAGGCGGTTCATTCTATCTGCAACGCCTGGTTCGTACTCCTGAATGGGTTGCCCCAACCCTCAGCCGAATCGGCCAAGCAGACGAAGACGCACTCAAACGTTTGGAAACCCTGGTTCACAAACTGCCGTTTAACGCAGAAGAGAAAAAAGCCGCAGCCGCAGCTTTGGGTCACGCACGCGTCCGTACCCTGCGCAAAGCCGAAACCGTATTGGTCGGCCCGACCGGCGAACGCAACTCATTGAGCTGGCGCTCTCCAGAACGTGTTTGGGTACATGGCGGCAATCTGCTGCAAGCCTTCTCTGCCCTGACCGAGCTGGCAGCCGCAGGCATCCAAACCGTTGTTGAGCCAAACAGCCCACTGGCTTCCTACTCAGCCGATTTGGACGGTTTGTTGCAAGTCAACAGCAAACCCGAAAACGCAGGCATCAGCCATGTTGCCGCTATCGAGCCTTTGAGCAGCGAGCGCAAACAAGAGTTGGCCGGCCGCGACGGTGCGCTCATCCGCATCCTGCCTTCTGAACAAGGTCTGGATATCCTGCAAGTATTTGAAGAAATCTCTTGCAGTATCAATACTACCGCTGCCGGTGGTAACGCTAGCCTGATGGCAGTTGCCGACTAATCGTAGCCAAATCAAAGGCCGTCTGAAATTCAGACGGCCTTTTTTATGTTTTTTTATTTACATTTTTGCCGGATATTCGCACAAATCGTTAATCAAACATTTACTGCATTGCGGTTTCAAAGCCTTACACGTATAGCGGCCATGCAAAATCAACCAGTGATGGGCATCCATAAAAAATTCTTTGGGAATAAAGCGCATCAGCTTGTCTTCAACTTCACGCACATCCTTGCCCGGCGCGATTTTGGTGCGGTTGGCCACACGGAAAATATGGGTATCGACCGCCATAACAGGTTGCCCGAATGCAGTATTCAACACCACATTGGCTGTTTTACGGCCAACACCGGGCAAAGATTCCAAAGCCTCTCGGTCAGCAGGCACTTCGCCATTGTATTTTTCCAGCAAAATACGGCAAGTCTGCATGATGTGTTTGGACTTGGTTTTGTAGAGGCCTATGGTTTTGGTGTATTCCATCACGCCGTCCAGCCCCAAATCCAACATAGCTTGCGGCGTATTGGCAACGGGAAAGAGTTTGGCAGTCGCTTTGTTCACGCCGACATCAGTTGCTTGTGCAGACAATAAAACGGCGATAAGCAGCTCAAATGGCGAGCTGAAATTCAACTCGGTAGTCGGATGAGGATTGGCAGCGCGGAAACGCTCGAAAATTTCTTGGCGGATTTGTTTGTTCATTGTTTGGATTATTTTTTTATTGGCGCAGCAATTATAGTGAAATCATGTTGATACGGCTACTTTAAGTAAACAAGGCCGTCTGAAGTTGTTTTCAGACGGCCTTGTTTTATAAAAGCATTGCTATTTTAAATGCTGTTTACTTCTTACTCAAAGTCAGTCCTGTCCAGCCAAACACCAGCGTCAGAGCCAAGCTCAAGTAGCAGAAGAAGGCGTAAGGCAGATATTCCCAAACAGGCACACCCAAGGCATGGCTGATGAATACGCCGCAGACGCTCCAAGGCACCAACGGGTTGATGACCGTACCCGCATCTTCCAGCGTACGGGCAAGGTTGCGCGAATGCAGGCCGAGTTTGTCATATACCGGCTTAAAGGTTTCGCCGGAAAGCAGGATACTTAAATATTGTTCGCCAATCAGGAAGTTGACGCCGACCGATGTCATGGCCACGCTGAAAGTAGCGCGTCCGGCATTGGTCAGGAACGCACGAATGGCCTCCAGCAAAGACGGAATCACACCAATGCTGAACAACAGGCCGCCCAAGCTCATGCCGAGTATCACGATGGTTTGCGTAAAGAACATGCTTTCTAAGCCACCGCGAGAAATCAAACGGGCAATGTCTTTAAATGCTTCGCCTTCGAGTTTGTATCCGCCGTAAAACCACGCGCCCAGCTGTTTCAAATCAGGCGTACTATGGAAGTAAGTCACAATCAGCGCCACCACAACGGTAAACAACATGGCCACAATGGCATTGACGCGCATCAGGGCGAGGACAACCAATAAAGCAAACGGAATCAGCGAGTAGGCATGCACCAAACCGGTTGCTTCCAATTGCGCGCGGAAAGCCTCGACGCTATTCATGTCATGCGCGGCAACATTGGGCAAGAGCCACAACATCAATGCCGCACTGATCAACCACGCAGGCACAGTGGTGTACATCATATTTTTGATGTGTTCGAACAAATCAATGCCGACAATCGAAGCGGAAATACCGGTCGTATCGGAAAGTGGCGACATTTTATCGCCAAAGAACGCACCCGACACAATCGCACCTGCCGTCATCGCCATATCGGCATGAAACGCAGCAGCCATACCCATAAATGCCACGCCGACAGTCGCACAAGTCGTCAAACTACTGCCGATGGAAATACCGATGATCGAGCAAAGCGCAAACGCCGAGAAATAAAAATAAGTCGGCGAAATCAATCCGAAACCGTAATACATCAGCGTCGGAATCGCACCACTCATCATTAGCGCGCTGACCATCAGGCCGATAAAGAAAAACAGATAAATCGCGCCCATGCCCTGCCCGACCGCGCCGATCATACCGTTTTGCATGTCTTGATATTTCAAGCCACGCATCAAACCGTACAAAAGCAAGACCACGATCGCCGTCACAATCGACATATGCGGCAGCCATTCAAGCGAAATAATCGTATAACCCATTGCCGCCACCAAAGCCAAGGCCACAGCGATGGCCTCAAAGCGCGGCATATTAAGTAAGGATTTGAAAGCAAACATTGTTCTTTGCCTTTTTAATAAGTATTTAACAGATTTTAGCATAACAGGCCGTCTGAAAAACCGGTTTCAGACGGCCTGTTGATTATTTTACGAAAACAACGCTCACAAATCCTTGCCATTTTCTTTAAAATAAACGAATTATTTAAAATAAAATATTTTTTAATTAAAATAAATGGAATTTTATTGCTTTTTAAAACGTCCATCATGTAAAAATGCCACTACTTGTTCGACCGTTTTACGGTTGAACAGCATACCGCTATGGCTGACAGGTAAAACGACATGATCGCGCATATTCGGACAATGCGTTTCGCTGACCAAAACCGTACCATCATGTTCGCCATGCAAACCTAAAACACGGCCCAGACCATACGGTTTGTTACCGGCGATACTGCCCAGCTCAACACCCTCTGGCAACTCAGGCATACTGCCGTCCAATGCCCCTTTGTAAGAGCCGCCCAATACCGGCTTTTGCAAACCCAAATTGAGCACACGTTGCGCGGCACGGCTGCCTTGATGCGGCGTACCCATGGTAACGATACGGCCGCTGACTTTATCCGGATATGCCGCTGCAAAATTGCGTAAGACCAGCCCGCCCAAACTATGGCCGACAAAGTGCAGCGTTTCATCAGCATGGTTCTCATCAATCCATCGCGCCAAGTCCTCAACATGCCGATTCATTGAGTGCAACACACTGCAATAATCGAACAGCACAACTTCAAAACCTTCTTGTTCCAGCAAATACGCCAGAGGTTTCATTACCCATGAATGCATGTGCAAGCCATGCAGCAAAATGATTTTGGCCATTTTTTCCTCCTGTCATTTAAATCATTATGCCACAAAGTAAAAAGGCCGTCTGAAAACCTGATTTCCAAGTTTTCAGACAACCTTCTGTTCAAACCATGCTTACTCGTCGGCTTTATAACCTTTGAGGGCAAAGAAGACGATGTAGAGGTAGCACACGGCAGGTGCAACATAAGAAATCATCATACCGAAATCATCAGCAATCTTACCTTGCAATAAAGGAATCAGCGCGCCACCAACGATGGCTGTACAAAGAATACCTGAAGCAGAATTGGTGAATTTACCAAGATTTTTGGTTGCCAGCGAGAAGATGGTCGGGAACATAATGGAGTTGAAAAAACCGATGGCAATCAGCGCCCACATGGCGACGTCGGCATTACCTTTACCAACCATGATGGCAATGACGAGCAAAGCAGTAGCAACTGAGGCATTAAAGGCAAGGTAGCGGTTTGGCGCGACTCGAGTCATAACTGCCGAACCGAGGAAGCGTCCGAACATTGCACCACCCCAGTAGTACGTCAGCATATCTGCACCTTCAGAATGACTCAATCCTTTCAGGAAGCCCAAAATATTGACCATGAAAGCGCCGATGGATACTTCCGCGCCAACGTAGCAGAAAATGCCGGCCATACCGAAAACAAGGTGTTTGTATTGCCACACGCTGTGTTTGCCGTCGTGATTATATTCGCTTTCCTCAACAGCAATTTTGCGTGCATCAGGCAGGCGAATCATTTTCACGAAGACGGCAAGGAGGATCAACAATCCCGCCAAACCTAAATAAGGGATTTGGACGGAAGCAATTTGCTCGGCTTTGCTAGCTTTCTGAGCCGCATCTGTAAAAATGAGAAGTGCACCGATTTTCGGAGCAATAGTCGTACCCAATGAATTGAATGCCTGCACCAAAGTCAGCGTTGCAGATTCTTTGCCCGGTTTCGCCAGCAGGGTCACATACGGATTACCCGAAACCTGCAACAGGGTTACGCCCGAAGCAAGAATGAAGAGCGCGCCCAAGAAAGTAGGATAAGATTGGCTGTCTGCGGCAGGATAAAACAACAAGCATCCGACGGCGGTCAGCAAGAAGCCGCTGATGACGCCATTTTTATAGCCGATTTTACCAACGAGAAAACCCATCGGAATCGACATGATGGCATAGGCGGTAAAGAAGCAGAACTGAACCAGCATCGCCTGAAAATTGGTTAGCGTGAAAATTTTCTGCAGATGCGGAATCAAAATATCGTTCATGCAGGTAATGAAACCCATCATGAAAAAGAGTGTGGTTAGGACAACCAGCGCAGGAGTATGATTTTGTTGTGAATGCGCAGACATGATTTGCCTTTCGTTTTGTTAAGATTTGCTGGAAAAATGAGCTTAAATCAGTTCATTAAACTTAACACCCATTAACAGCCGCCCGTATCATACTGATAATCCGTCACTTTGAAAACTATTTTCTAACAGCCGACTACATTATCCTTCAGTCGTTTAATTTTAAAAATTTCAATAATATTGGATTTATCTTTTATTAGATTAAAAAATAAAGGCATAATCCTCTTATTAAGCCTGTTATTTCTTTTTTACAATATCACTTGATGTAACTCAAAACATGCCCCCTCTTTACGCTTACCTTGCCCTGATTGCTTCTGCCTTCACTTCAGCCACACTACTTCCGGGTACATCCGAGGCAGCATACGCCGCATTTGTGTACCAATACCCTCAACATGCCCTCAGTGCATGTTTGTGTGCCGGTTTGGCAAATGGCTTGGGCAGTATGGTTTCGTATTACATGGGCAGAATGTTTCCGGCCAAGAAAAGGCCGTCTGAAAAAGTATTGGCGCGTATACAAAGATGGGGAATTTGGCCGCTATTATTTGCATGGTTGCCGATTATCGGCGATGCCCTCCCCCTTGCCGCAGGCTGGCTCAAGCTTAATGCCTTGCATTGCGCCATCATTCTGATTACAGGCAAACTGCTGCGCTATGCCATGATTTATTGGGGGATGAACATAGTTGCCGGATAAGTTTCGACAGTCAAAAATAAAGGCCGTCTGAACAATTCAGACGGCCTTTTGCCTTTAATTCGACAATTACAAAACTTTCACAATGCTCTCGCACAAATAATCGATGTTGTCATCAGTAATGCCGGCAACATTAATGCGGCCGGAACGGACGGCATAAATGGCAAACTCGTTTTTCAAACGGTCAACTTGTTCGGGAGTCAAGCCGCTGAAAGAGAACATGCCGTTTTGTTCGATAATGAAATCAAAGTCTTGGGTTGCACCTTTGGCTTTGAGCAACTCGACAAATTTTTGGCGCATGGCTTTGATACGGCCGCGCATTTCATCGAGTTCGGCAATCCATTGTGCTTTCAAATCATCATTTTTCAACACCAGCGCAATGGTGTTCGCACCGTGTGAAGCCGGGTTGGAATACAAGGTACGGATGATGGTTTTGACTTGGCTGTGGGCGCGGGCTGCAGTTTCTTCATCTTCAGCCACCAAAGTGAACGCGCCGACACGCTCGTTGTACATACCGAAGTTTTTGGAATAAGAGCTGGCAATCAGCAATTCTGTATTGTGTTTCAAGAACACGCGCAAGCCATAGGCATCTTCTTCTAAACCATTACCGAAGCCTTGGTAGGCAAAGTCAAACAGTGGCAACCAGCCTTTTTCGGCAGAAAGTTTTGCCAAAGTTTCCCATTGTTCGGGCGTAGGGTCGATGCCGGTAGGGTTGTGGCAGCAGCCGTGCAGCAGGACGATGTCGCCTTTTTGCGCTTGGCTCAAGTCTTCAATCATGCCGTCCCAATCCAAACCGTGTTTGGCGGCATCATAGTAACGATACGGTTTGTCTTGGATACCGACCGCTTTGGCGATGGCATTGTGGTTAGGCCAAGTCGGATTGGAAATCCAGATGGTTTGCGCGTTCAACTGACGTTTGGCAAACTCGGCCGCAATACGCAATGCGCCTGTACCGCCAAGGCTTTGCGCTGTTTTGGCGCGACGGCTGGCGATGATTTCGTGGTCTTTGCCAAACAGCAGAATTTGGGTTTGCTCGTTGTAGTCGGCAACGCCGTCGATGGTCAGGTAGTTTTTGGTTGTTTCGCTTTCCAACAGGCGTTTTTCAGCCTCTTTAACGGCTTTGACAATAGGCGTCGCGCCGGATGCGTCTTTGTACACGCCGATACCGAGATTGACTTTCTCCGGACGGGTTTCGGCTTTAAACGCCTCGCCCAAACCTAAAATCGGATCAGCAGGAGCAGCTTCGATATGCTTGAAGAACATGATTTTTCTCTTTACAAGTAGTAAAACGGTTGAAAAAATACAAACTTTGTACGATTTTACGCCGTTTCAGGCCGTCTGAAAACGGATTATTACAGGGTTTTAACGCAAGATTGCCAACAAATCCAAAGGCGTGGCAATACGGAAATCGGCAAGCCAATTTTCGGTTTGGTCTTCGGCAGAAATATAGCCCCAATCGGCAAGCACGGTCGTCATGCCTGCATTTTTGCCTGCCTGCATATCACGCTCGGCATCGCCGACATAAAAACATCGCTGCGCCTCAACGCCAATCTGTTCGCACGCATAAAACATAGGCTTCACGCTGGGTTTGGGTTCATCGCAAGTATCGCCGCTGACAATGACGGCAGGAGGCACGGTAAACCCGAGCTTAGGCACGAGGATATCGGTAAAACGCATAGGCTTGTTGGTAATAATGCCCCATTGGATACCGCGTTGAACTAAGGCTTCCAGCATTTCGTTTACGCCGTCGAACAAGATGGTTTGGTCGGCATAACAGCGGCTGTATTCATTCAAAAACTCTTCGCGCCATTGCATATAGTCCGGATGATCGGGCGTAATGCCTGCACCAAGTTTGAGCAAACCGCTCGCACCATGACTGGCCTGCGGACGGATTTCATCCATGCTTTTTTCTGGCAAACCGTGTCGGCGCAATACCGTGTTGAGCGCACCACCCAAATCAAGTGCGGTATCGGCAAGCGTGCCGTCAAGGTCAAATAATACGGCTTGGGTCATAAGTGTTCCTTTGATGATTTTAGAAGGCCGTCTGAACAATCCAACAAGTTTCAGACGGCCTGAATATGGTTAATGGTGATGGTGTTCGTGCATTTCCTGCGAACACAAAACTTCATCTTTATGCGGATGCTGTTCGCTTTCAATCTGAATCGTACAATGTCCGATGTTATGATGCGCCAATTCATGTTCGATGCGGTAGGCAATTTTTTCGGACTCTGCAACCGTCATGCTGCCATCTACAACAATATGGCAGGATAAAACGTGGATATTGCTGGTAATCGTCCAAACATGCAAGTCGTGAACAGATTTTACGCCCTCCGTATTGCGGATAACGCTGAGCAACTCATCGGTATGGATGTTTTCCGGCGCGCCTTCCATCAAAATGTGCAAAGTCTGTTTAAACAGCATCCAGCCGCTGCGCCCTACCAAAGCCGCCACCAATACGCTGGCAACCGTATCCGCCCATTGCCAGCCATACGCCATTATCAGCACTGCTGCGACAATCGCCCCTATCGAGCCGAACAAATCGCTGATTACATGCAGATACGCGCCGCGCAGATTGACGTTTTCTTCAGTATCGCTATTTTTCAACATATAAACGGCAACAACGATGTTGACCAGCAATCCGATGATACTGACTACCAACATGCCGCCCGTCAAAATTTCCGGCGGATAGAACAATCGTTTGACTGCTTCATAAAAAATCATCGCCGCAATCAACACCAGCGACAATCCGTTAAACATCGCCGTCAAAATTTCAAAACGCTTGTAACCGAATGTCTTTTGCAGCGTGGTCTGTTTCTCGCCCAGTTTGAATGCCCACAATGCCACACCCAGCGAAAACGCATCGCTGAACATATGCCCCGTATCGGAAAGCAGGGCCAAAGAGTTGGTCAGCCAGCCGCCGACCGCCTCAACCAGCATAAATCCTGCAATGACGAAAAAGGAAATACGCAATACCTGCTTATTGGCGGTATGCGTATGCGCGTGCGAATGATCGTGATGATGTGCCATGATGATTTTACCGTTTCAGACGGCCTTTTTATCCTGTTTCAAACTTTTCTCAAAATCTTCCAACATATCCAGCTCGAAACGGCTGAATCCTGCGCGTTCCCGTGCTTCGATATTGACGTAGCCGCGGAAGATAAACATATCGTAACGCGCAATCAGGCTGCGGAACAAGGCAACCGGTTCCAAACCGCGCTCACGGCAAAGATGCTGATACCAATGATTGCCGATGGCGACATGCCCCACTTCATCGCGATAAATAATATCCAACACATCGCAGGTTTCCACATCGCCACGCTGCGCCACTTTTGCACGAATACCCGGCGTGACATCCAAACCGCGCGCTTCTAATACCCGCGGTACCAAAGCCATACGCAACAAGGGATCGTAAGCAGTTTTATACGCCATATCCCACAAATGCCCGTGCGCTTCAAAATCGCCGTAATCGTAGCCCAAGCTGTTCAGACGGCCGCGCATCAAGCCGAAGTGAAACACTTCTTCTTTCGCCACCCTTACCCAATCGCGTACAAACTGAAACGGCATATTGCGAAAACGATACGCCGCATCCAAAGCCAGATTAATCGCATTAAATTCGATGTGCGCAATCGCGTGCAACATCGCCGCATAGCCTTCGACCGTATTCATCTTGCGCGGCGTGACTTCCGAAGGGGCAACCAAACGCGGACGGAGCGGATGTCCGGCAAAACGGCAATCCACAGGTTTCGACTCTTCAACCGTCAAACCTTCCGCCTTGCCCAACTGCGCAAACAAGGCCTGCGTCAATTTTCCTTTTTCATCCGGATTGTCCGACAGCAAAGCCTGTTCCAATAAAGGATAAGGATTCAGATACATACAAAACCATTGTTTTCAAAAGATAAATATTATAACCGTTTTAAAAAGCAAACAGAAAGACTATAATTTCACGCTTTCCGTAAAATGACATTAAATACCACACCAAGCCCTTATGTGTTTCATTAAAAAAACGTCAAAACCAAATGCAGGCCGTCTGAAGAAATGAAATTATTTCAGTCACTTGATTGGATTTTTCATATTTACACAAATTAAACCCTCCATTCAGCCCCTTGCCTGTTACACCATAACGTCTATACTGAACCCATCTCTCCGAACAAGGAACCAAAACATGAAAACTACCCGACTGTTCACCCTGACCGCTGCCGCGCTGCTTTCTTCAGCCATCGGCTTTGCACAAGCCGGCGCAGTGGATGCCCTGAAAAAATTCAATAATGACGCTGACGGTATCAGCGGCAACTTCAGCCAAACCGTTCACAGCAAAAAGAAAACCCAAACCACACACGGTACATTCAAAATCCTGCGCCCTGGCTTGTTCAAATGGGAATACACCAAACCCTACAAACAAACCATTGTTGGCGACGGCAAAACCATTTGGCTCTATGACGTAGATTTGGCGCAAGTAACCAAGTCCTCACAAGACCAAACCATCGGTGACAGCCCTGCCGCCATCCTCTCCAACAAAACGGCATTGGACAGCAGCTACACGCTGAAAGAGGATGGTTCTGCCAACGGTATCGACTACGTTTTGGCTACGCCTAAGAAAAACAATGCCGGCTATCAATACATCCGTATCGGCTTCAAAGACGACAACCTCGCCGCCATGCAGCTGAAAGACAGCTTCGGCAACCAAACCAGCATCAGCTTCAGCGGTTTGAACACCAAGCCTAACCTTTCCAGCGGTATGTTCAAATTTACGCCTCCTAAAGGCGTTGATGTCTTGAGCAACTAAGCTTCCAATAAAACACAAAGGCCGTCTGAACAACAGACGGCCTTTTATTTAGTTCAATTCAATATCAAACACACTGTTACTTTTGACCTTGAATGGCAGCGGCAATTTTTTCTGCGCCTTTTTTCGCCCAGTCTGCCTGCTTGGCCTCCACCATCACGCGCACGACAGGCTCGGTACCGGATGCGCGCAAGACCACGCGGCCTTTGCCTTCGAGTTCTTTTTCCACTTCAGCCAAAGCTTCTTTGGAAGCGTCCTGCCAGTTTTGGCCTTTTTTGATGTGGACGTTAATCATGGTTTGCGGATACGGCTGCCAATCGGCGCAAACGGTGGCAAGGTCTTGATTCAAGGTTTGCAATGCGGCCAAAACTTGCAGCGCGGAAATGATGCCGTCGCCGGTATTGTGTTTGTCCATGCACAAAATATGGCCACTGGCTTCGCCGCCAATCAGCCAACCGCGTTGATGAAGCTGTTCCAACACATAGCGGTCGCCCACTTTGGCGCGGCAGAAATCAACGCCCTGCTCTTTCAAAGCAACTTCCATCGCCATATTGGTCATTACCGTACCTACCACGCCGCCGATTTCCACGCCTTCGTGCGCGCGTGCTTTGGCAATCACATAAATCAAGCTGTCGCCGTCATACACTTTGCCATTGCGGTCAACCATCATCAAACGGTCGCCATCGCCATCCAAGGCAATACCGTAATCGGCTTCATTTTGCAATACAGCCGCTTGCAGAGCTTTCGGATGGGTTGCCCCACATTTCTCATTGATGTTGTAGCCGTTTGGTTCATCACCGATACTGACCACTTGCGCACCCAATTCGTGGAATACTTTAGGCGCAACTGCATAGCCTGCACCATTGGCGGTATCGACCACCAATTTCAGACCGCGCAAGTCCAAATGACTTGGGAAAGTGGATTTACAGAACTCGATATAGCGGTCATCCGCACCATTAATCCGGCGCGCGCGGCCAAGACGGCTGGACGGCTGGGTTTTCATTTCTTCATCGATTTTGGCTTCGATTTCCAACTCGATTTCATCGCTCAACTTCACACCGCCTTCGGCAAAGAATTTAATGCCGTTGTCGGAATAAACGTTATGGGAAGCAGAAATCATCACACCGGCAGACAAACGCAAAGCACGGGTCAGATACGCTACGCCCGGGGTTGGCAGAGGGCCGGTTTGAATAACGTTGACACCGGCGGCAGTAAAGCCAGCAATCAGCGCAGCTTCCAGCATATAGCCTGAAATACGCGTGTCTTTACCGATCAAGACGGTTGGTTTAATTTCACCTTCATGCTGTACCAAAACCTGACCTGCCGCATAACCCAATTTCAAGACAAAATCAGGATTGATAGGGAATTGACCGACTTCGCCGCGTACACCGTCAGTACCGAAATATTTTTTTGCCATGAGATAACTCCGTGATTGTTTTGTCGTATGTGAATATAGTTAAACTTCTTTAAAAGAATATTGTGTTTGAAGGCCGTCTGAATCTTTCAGACAAACTACAATCTAGTACTCTCGTATTATAGCAAGATCAGGCCTTCCTGCACGAAAAAAGCGCATCCTATGCAGAATGCGCTTTCTATTCGAGAGTCAAAGTCAAATCTTAGAATTTAGCACCAGATTGATTAGCCATGTAATCAACTGCAGCTTTCACTTCATCGTCGCTCAGACTGCCGTTACCGCCTTTGGCAGGCATTGCGTTAAAGCCTTCGATTGCATGTTTGTGCAGGGTGTCTTTACCTTGTTTGATACGAGGAGCCCAGTCTTCTTTTTTACCTACATGAGGAACACCGGGAACCGCACCGCCGTGACATGCTTGGCAGCTGGCTTCGTAAACTTTTTTGCCGTCTGCACCACCGGCAGCTGCGCCTTTGTCTTCAGCTTTGGCAGCGTCTGCTTTAGGAGCATCTGCAGGAGCCACACCCTCAGCCGCTGGAGCTGAAGCAGCTTCGCCGGAAGCAGCGGCATCGGCAGGAGCCACAGCATCAGGATCGGGGAAAGTACCGCCGGCTTTGTTGGCCATATAAGTAATCACGCGTTTCAATTCTTGATCGGTCAAATCAGCCGCACCGCCTTTGGCAGGCATTGCGTTGAAACCGTTCAAAGCGTGTTGGAACAAGGTATCAAAGCCTTGGGCGATACGAGGAGCCCAATCGCCTTTGTTTTCAAATTTAGGCGCGTTAGGAACGATGCTGTCCGCCGCGTGACATTGGATACAGATTTTATTGAAAATCTGGTCGCCTTGACGCTCGCCGACTGGAATACCATCGCCCAATTTCAGTTGGCCGACTGGCTGGATACGGGTTTGAGTCGCAGCTTCGGTTGTTTCGGCAACATCGCCGAATGAACCGCTTCCCGCCAGTTTGATCAGGAAGTAAATCACTGCAATGACAATAACGATACCGCTCACAAGGGTGAACAATGCAGAGCCTTGGGCTTTGTGGTCGCGGAGTTGTTTCATTTGGTAGGCCTCGCCGTTAGGTTAGGTTGTGCTGTAAGTTATAGTTTATGTGTTAAACGCAGTTAACAATATTTTGCTGGATTATACTGAATTCGCAAAGGCTTTCCAATCCATCTTGAGAAAAAGATACGCAAAAATCCTCAAAAAGGCCATCTGAAATCTATAAGCCTTTGTAGTTAATTGATTATTCCAGCCATGCAAAAAAGTGACCGCCAATGCCACTTTCAGACACTTTCAAGATAAACTTTGCCAATAAAGCCAATATGCGTTAACCTTACGGCTTTCGCACCCATAGCTCAGTTGGAAGAGTGTCAGTTTCCGAAGCTGGAGGTCACAGGTTCGATCCCTGTTGGGTGCGCCAATTATAAAGAGGCCGTCTGAAAGATGAAAATTTTTCAGACGGCCTTTTGATTTACTTCAAATAAAACTACATTCAATTTCAGATTGCATGGCTATTGCAACACTTTGGCAAATGCCTCGGCTACATAATCGATATTCGATGCATTCAATCCTGCCACACACATCCTGCCTGAATCCAGCAGGTAAACGGCAAACTCGTCACGCAGGCGGTGTACCTGCTCTACGGTTAGGCCTGTATAGCTGAACATACCGCGCTGTTTGATGAAATAGCGGAAATCGCGATTGGGAATTTTGGCCGTCAAAACATCATAAAGCTTCTGACGCATGGCACGGATGCGGTCGCGCATGGCGTAAACCTCGTTTTCCCACAAAGCGCGCAGCTCCTCGCTGTTCATCACATCAGAAGCGATGTATGCGCCATGCGCGGCAGGGCTGGAATAAATACGGCGGACGGTAAATTTCAACTGTCCGAACACCAGCTCTGCTTCTTCCTTATTGGGACACACTACGCTCAAACCGCCGACGCGCTCGCCGTACAGCGACAGGTTTTTCGAGAAAGAGTTGCTGACAAACAAAGGCAGACCCATTTCGACGGCTTTACGGATTGCATAGGCATCGCTGTCCAAATCCTCGCCGAAACCTTGATAGGCAATATCCATAAACGGAATCAGCTTGTGCGTTTTGATGATGTCCAACACCTCATCCCATTGCGCTTGCGACATATCGACGCCGGTCGGGTTTTGACAGCATGGATGTAAAATCAAGACGCTGTTTTCCGGCAAGGTCTTGAAAAACGCAGTCATTTCTTCAAATTTTACGCCGACGGTTTCAGGGTTGTAATAAGGATACGTCCCCACTTCAAAACCGGCACCTTCAAAAATACCCTTATGGTTGTCCCAAGTCGGGTCGCTGACATAGGCTTTCGCTTCAGGGAACCAACGGTGCAAAAAGTCGGCACCGACTTTCAACGCCCCCGAGCCGCCCAAGGTCTGTATGGTCGCAACGCGCCCTTCTGCCAACGCCGGATTATCCTGCCCAAACAGCAAACGCTGAACCGCGCTTCGGTAAGTGTCCAAACCTTCCATCGGCAGATAAGGCGATGGGCGCGGTACGGCCGCATGCTCTGCTTCTGCCCGGAGGACAGATTCCAAAACCGGCATTTTGCCTTCGCCATCAAAATAAATGCCTATGCTCAAATTGACTTTTTCAGAACGCTCGTCGCGTTTGAAGGTTTCAACCAAACTCAAAATCGGGTCGCCCGGATAATACTCGACATGACGGTACATGGTGCTTCCTTTGTTTTTAGACAGAATGGGGAAGATTGTGGCACTAAAAAGCCTTATTTGCAAAATCAGGCCGTCTGAAAAAATTCAGACGGCCTGATTATTTTTAAACGCTACCAATCTACCCGTTTCAAATCATTTTGCGCCAATACGTCCGCATGCTCGCTGTGGCTTTGATATTCCCTGTCCTGCAAAATGCGGCGGGCGACATAATTCAAATGCAGTTTTGCCGCTTCCGCCGCCTCGGCTGGTTTGGCCTGGACAATGGCTTCAAAAATAGCACTGTGCTGGGCAATCAGTGTCGGGCGCGGGTCTTCGGTTTGATGGATATAGATAATGCCGCTGCGTGTTTGCTGATAAAGCATTTTGAGCAGGCTGCTGGAAAGGTGGCTGAACAGGATATTGTGTGCGGCATCGGCAATGGTTTGATGGAAGCTAACGTCTGCTTCGGCTTGATGCTCCAAATTTCCGCTTTCGCAGGCCGCTTCAAATTTCTGCCGCCAAAAGTCAATCCGTTTCAAGTCGGCGTCAGTCCGTCTTTCGGCGGCCAGTGCCGCCATACAGCCTTCAACGTGACAGCTGAAATCGAAAACGTCGGTTTCCCAGTTGGTATGTTTGCCGAGCAATTCCTGCCAGCTTTGGAGGAAATCTTGTTGCGGTTTGACGGAAACGTAATAGCCATCGCCCTGACGCGCTTCCAAAACCTGCCGCGCAATCAGGATGTTCAGCGCGACCCTGACCGAGGGGCGCGATACGCCGAATTCTTCCGCCAAGGTACGTTCGGGCGGGATTTTGCCGCCTTTTTCGTAAACGCCAGTCGCAATCCGTTCTTCTAATATCGACAATATTTGGTCGCTGATTTTTTGTGGCCGAACCAGTTTTGTCATTGTAATTCCTCTTTTTCTTCATATTTTCCTATGAAGAAGACTCAAATCCGATAATGTGATGCGGCAGGTCGTCTGAAATGGCAATCTGCGTCAAAATTGGCATGACCAAATTGGTGTGCCCAATGTCGCGGTATTCTAATTAACCGGCCATATCCCGTCAATATGGCTTGTTCTACCCGAATATGGTTTAAAACTATATCGGGTTACATTTTTACAATTCATATAATGTTTTGTTTTATTTAAAATTAAATAACAATTTTGCACTTATGTAGCAAGGTTGCTTAAAAAAATAATTGACTGCCATATTAAAGTTTCGTAAAGTGTCCTCCGTTCAAAAAATTGGTTTTACCAATTTAGGAAAGTATATTAGAAAAATATTCGGAGATTTTCCCAATGGAAACTTGGATTCAAAACTATACCGCAGTGGGCGGCAGCCTGTATTTGACGGCAGCCGTGGCCCTCCTGCCCATTATCTTTTTCTTTGTTGCACTGACCGTCTTGAAGCTCAAGGGTTATCAGGCGGGGCTTTATACGCTGCTGATTGCACTTGGCGTTGCCGTATTAGGTTTCGGAATGCCTGCGGGCATGGCGGTTTCTTCCGCGCTGTACGGCTTTGCCTACGGTTTGTGGCCGATTGCATGGATTATCGTTACTGCTGTGTTCCTGTATAAAATTACTGTGAAAACAGGGCAGTTCGACATCATCCGCGCTTCCGTGATTTCGATTACCGAAGACCAACGCCTGCAAATGTTGCTGGTTGGCTTCTCCTTCGGCGCATTCCTCGAAGGTGCGGCAGGCTTCGGCGCGCCGGTGGCGATTACCGCCTCGTTGTTGGTGGGCTTAGGCTTTAACCCGCTCTACGCCGCCGGTTTGTGTTTGATTGCCAATACCGCACCCGTGGCTTTCGGTGCGATGGGTATTCCAATCTTGGTTGCCGGTCAAGTGTCCAACCTCGACCCTTACCACATCGGTCAGGTCGCCGGCCGCCAACTGCCGATCCTGTCGATTATCGTTCCTTTCTGGTTGGTCGCCATGATGGACGGTATGCGCGGCATACGCCAAACTTGGCCTGCCGTATTGGTGGCAGGCGTGTCTTTCGCCACTACCCAGTTCATTACCGCCAACTTCATCGGCCCCGAGTTACCCGACGTGACCTCCGCATTGGTCAGCCTGGTCTGCCTGTCTGCCTTCCTGAAAAAATGGCAGCCTAAAGAAATCTTCACCTTCAACGGCATGAAAAAACCGTCCGAACGCAAAGCGGGCGAATACACTGCCGGGCAAATCATCAAAGCCTGGTCGCCTTTCGCCATCCTGACCGTTTTCGTCAGCGTGTGGACGATTAAGGGTGTTAAAGAGGCTTTGGGCGTTGCCACCATCAAATTCGACTGGCCGATGCTGCACAACTTGGTACAAAAAGCCGCGCCCATCGTCAGCGAACCGACACCATACGCCGCCGTGTTCAAAATTGACCTCCTCGGCGCAGTCGGTACGGCAATCCTGTTTGCTTCCATCGTTTCCGCCGCTTTGCTGAAAATGAAACCCTCCGAAGCCGTCAGCACTTTCTTTGAAACGCTCAAAGAACTGCGCCTGTCCATCCTGTCTATCGGCTTGGTACTTGGCTTTGCATTCGTGGCAAACTATTCAGGCCTGTCGTCCACATTGGCACTCGTCCTCGCCGCCACCGGCACCGTGTTCCCGTTCTTCTCGCCGTTCCTCGGCTGGCTGGGCGTATTCCTGACCGGTTCGGACACCTCCGCCAACGCGCTCTTCGGTTCGCTGCAAGCCAGCACCGCGCATCAAATCAACGTCGTACCCGAGCTGACCGTCGCTGCCAACACCACCGGCGGCGTGACCGGCAAAATGATTTCGCCGCAATCCATCGCCATCGCCTGCGCGGCAGTCGGTCTGGAAGGCAAAGAATCCAACCTGTTCCGCTTCACCGTGAAACACAGCTTGATTTTCTGTACCTTCGTCGGCCTGCTGACCCTGCTGCAAGCTTATGTTTTGCCGTGGACGCTGGTTTTCTTCAACAAATAAGCCAACCGGCTTGAAATAAAAGGTCGTCTGAAATCCAATTTGGGTTTCAGACGACCTTTTTGTCGTTGTGGGCGTGATCGGGTTTACCGTCATTTCCGTTTCGTTTAAACAGTAGGGGAATGCGTGAATCGAAGATGGCTTAAGTTATAGTCAATTAAAAACAAAATGGTACAATACTCAACTTTGAAGGTTTAACCATGGCATACTCTGCGGACTTAAGAAACAAAGCTTTAAACTATTACGAACAATGCAAAAACATCAGCCAAACCGCAGCAACGTTTAACTTGTCAAGAAACACGCTTTACCTGTGGATTCGCCTTAAAAAACAAACAGGCAGCCTAAAACATCAAGTTACCGGTCTAAATGCCGTCAAATTGGATAGGCAAAAACCGGCTCAATATGTTGGGCAACACCAGGATGCCTATCTGCATAAAATCGCCAAACATTTTGATTGTACGCCAGCCGCCGTTTGCTATGCACTCAAACAGATGGGGATGACGCGCAAAAAAAGACCACCACTTACAAAGAACAAGATCCGGCCAAAGTAACGCATTATTTGACACAGCTGGCCGAATTTTCCGACTACCAACGCGTTTATTTGGATGAAACAGGATTTGACCGCTACCTGTTCCGTCCCTATGCCCGCAGCCTGAAAGGGCAAATAGTGAAAGCGCAGATAAGTGGAAAAAGATACCGACGCTTATCTCTGGTGTCCGCACAAGTCGGCAACCGGCTGATTGCTCCGATGGTTTATCAAAATACGATGACCGGAGTCTTTTTTGAAGAGTGGTTTCAGCAATGCCTACGGCCCGCATTGACTCAAAAATCGGTGATTATTTTAGATAATGCGCGATTTCACCGTATGGGTGTCTTACGGGAAATGGCGGAAAAATTGGGACATAAGGTATTGCCTCTTGCACCTTATTCACCTGAGCTCAACCCGATTGAGAAGGTGTGGGCGAATATTAAGCGGTATCTGCGAACCGTATTGTCTGATTACGCCCGATTTGACGATGCGTTACTGTCCTATTTTGATTTTAATTGACTATAATTCAAACACATTCATTTTTATTGATTAACCTCACCAATGTCTTCAAATCAATATTTTGGTATGACCAATCTTAATAAACAACCTATACGCCAAAAATCTGAAAATATTGATTTAGATTAAAATCCCACTGCTTCTATTTCACTAGACTTTATGTATAATACCTAGGTATTAGTTAATATAATTCCTAATAATAGAGAGAAACGATATGAAATACCCACCATTACTTATCTTGCCTATCGTCTTAGCCGTATCCCAAGCATGGGCAGAGACTAACCCTACACCTGAAGAAACGGTTACCCTTTCCCCTGTCACCGTCACCGGCACACAACAAGAAAAAGCCAATCGCGTTACTTTCAACCCCAAAGCTGCTTTGCAACCCCTCCCTGCCGGAGACGGGGCAGACCTTTTACAATCCGTGCCCAACATGAGCATCATCCGCAAAGGCGGCAGCTCGGGCGATCCGCTGTTCCGCGGTTTGGGCGGCTCGCGCCTCTCCGTCAATGCCGATGACCAGTTTATTTATGGCGGTTGCGGTATGCGCATGGACCCGCCGACTGCCTATATCCACCCCAATTCGTTTGATAAAGTTGTCGTTACCAAAGGCCCGCAAACCGTAACCCAAGGCATGGGATTGGTCAGCGGCTCGGTGCAATTTATCCGCAAAGACCCTGATTTCACTGAAAAACCTTACAACGTTAACGCTACCCTGACGGCAGGCAGCAACGACCGTCTTGACGGCTCGTTGGAAGCCGAGTTCGGCGGCAAATACGGCTACGTCCGTACCAATATCTCCCATAACGAAGCCGACGATTACAAAGACGGCGACGGCAACCGCATTCACTCCCACTTCAAACGCGACAGCCAAATGTTGCAACTGGGTGTTACTCCGACAGAAAACACCACCATTGCCGGCACATACGAGCGCAGCAGAGCCAAGGTTGCCTACGCCGACCGCATGATGGACGGCAGCAAATTCGACCGTGATGCGTGGAATATCCGTTTTACCCAACGCAACCTCACACCATGGTTCAGCGAGTTGGAACTGCGCCACGGTAAAAGCGAAATCGACCACGTGATGGACACATACAGCCTGCGTACCATCTACAATCCTGCCGGCAAGCAGATTAAAAATGCCAACAACCCTAAACGCAATACCGATACAGGCCGTCTGAAAGCCACTTTCGATTGGGACAAGCTCAACCTGCAAACCGGTTTGGATTATTTGGACGACGTCCACGTCGCGCGTCATGAGCGTGGCGGCGACGGCTACAGCCACAAGCCTTACATGCCCAACCAAAGTTTCAAACAATGGGGTATTTTCACCGAAGCCTCTTGGCAACAAACCGACAATCAACGCTGGGTAGCAGGTTTTCGCCATGACCAAGTCAAAGCGCATTACGATACCGCGCGTGTTACCGACCCCGTTTTGAAACATCAGAAATTCAATTTGAACTCAGGCTTCCTGCGTTGGGAAAGAAATACGGACAACGGTCTGAAATACTATGCCGGATTCGGCATTGCCGAACGCGCGCCTGACTACTGGGAACGCCTGCACTCTGAAAACAAAGCCATCCGCGCAGAGCAAAACCGCCAAATCGATGCAGGCGTAATCTGGAAACGTCCTAATCTCCACGCATCCGTATCCGTATTCGGCAGCGACATCAAAGACTTCATCATGATGGAGAGCAAAGACAAGATTTTCAACGTGCGCAACATCAACGCTTCACGCTTTGGCGGCGAAGCCGAAGTCAAATGGACATTTGCGCCTAACTGGGAAGTCGGCACCAGCCTCGCCTACACCCACGGCAAAAACCGTACCGACGGCAAACCTTTGGCACAAACGCCACCGCTCGAGTGGAACAACACCCTCGCCTTTGACAACGGCAAATTCAGTGCGGGCGCATTATGGCGCGTCGTGGCCAAACAAAACCGTTACAGCAAAGGCCAAGGCAATATCGTCGGCCAAGACATCGGCGCTTCTTCGGGCTTTGGCGTACTCTCGCTCAACGCTGGTTGGAAATTCAGCAAATACGCCACATTACAAGGTGGCGTGGACAACGTGTTCAACAAAAACTATGCTGAATTCGTCAGCCGCGGCGGCGACCCGTCTGCCGGTACACAAACCATGCGCGTGAACGAACCCGGCCGTACTGCATGGCTGAGACTGCAAGCGAAGTTCTAATCAGCCTCATGCGTATATAAAAAGGCCGTCTGAAAAATTTTCAGACGGCCTTAATATTTTTAATGATGTTTTTAAACAAACAGTCCGGCGAAACAATGCAACGCCGGACTGTTTGCTCTCTATCGGATTAAATCAAACCCAAAGAGTTGATGAACACGACAATAATCGCAATCGGCGCAAGATAGCGAAGCGCACCCAACCACAGGTAAAGCAGCTGTTTCGGAATGGTGCTGCCCATGCCCGCATCACGCAGGACAGACTGTTTGTCCTGAACCCATGATGTAAACACGGCAACGCTCAATGCGCCAATCGGCATGATGACGGCAGAAATAATGAAGTCCCACAAATCAAAAATAGTTTTTCCGAAAATCTTAAAATCGCCCCAAACGCCAAATGACAGCGCCGAAGGAATACCAACTATGAAAATCGCAATACCGGTTACCCAAGCGTGGCTGCTGCGCTTTTTCTCGTCTTGGCGGATGGTTGCCGCGATAACGGTTTCCAGCATGGAAAACGCGGAAGTCAGCGTCGCAAAGACAACCAACAGCATAAACACGGCAAACAAATACGTACCCATCGGCATTTTCATGAAGACCGCAGGCAACACGACAAAAATCAAACCAGGGCCTTGGCCGGGTTCAAAACCGAAGGCAAATACCGCAGGGAAAATCACCAAACCGGCCAGCAGCGACACAAACAGGTTCATCCACATAATCATATGGCCGGAGCGGAACATATCCTGATCCTTACCCAAATACGAGGCATAGGTAATCATCGCGGACACGCCAATACTCAACGCAAAAAATGCCTGACCCAAAGCAGTCAGCATCGTACCCGGTTTCAAATACGACCAATCCGGTTTCAACAAGAATGCCACGCCCTCCATTGCGCCGGGCAAGGTCAGCGAACGGATAGCCAGCGCGATAAAAAGGATAAACAAACCCGGCATCAACACGCGGTTTGCCTTTTCAATGCCGTCTGAAATGCCGCCTTTAACCACCCAAATGGTAATCAGCATGAACAAGCCTTGGTAAAACAGCGAACCAAACGGTGAAGAAATCGTGTTGCCGAACAAGGCTTCAAAGTCTGCGCCGGCATGAATTTCACCGGTAAAGCTGTGCACGACGTAGTTCAATACCCAGCCGCCGACCACGCTATAAAACGACAGCAAAATAAAACACGCGGCCACACCCATGCGGCCGACCCACGGCCACTGCGAACCCGGGCGCAATACTTTAAAGGAATCAATGGCGTTTTTACCGCCTGTACGGCCGATGTAAAACTCAGCCAGTTGAACCGGTAAAGCCACCAAAATGGTGAAAATCAAAAACAAAAGAAAGAATACGGCGCCGCCGTTGGTACCGGCTGTATAAGGGAATTTCCAAATTGCACCCAAACCGATGGCCGAGCCTGCCGCAGCAAGCACAAAGCCGATTTTGGATGACCAAGACGAATGATTGCTCATGATGTAAGTTTAAGAAACGTGAAGATGCCGAATTGTAACAGGGTGAAGTCAAGCCGTGAGTGGCTGACGGACAGCCGATAAGCAATTCGCACGGATGGTGCGTACTTATCAAGCAAATTGGCATGAATTTTTGATAATTAAGCTTTTAATAGCACAAAACTAATTTTTATATTTTAAATTTGACGATTTGTTTTAAAAATAAGCATATAAAAGGCCGTCTGAAACCTTGTTTCCAAGTTTCAGACGGCCTTTATCTTGAAACCGTTTTATTTTTTCATGGCATCAGTCAAAACTTTGACATTGTAGCGGTACATGCCGATGTAACTGTTGGCCGGTGCGCCACCCAGTGCATCGGAATACAAACGTCCGCTGACATTGACGCCGGTTTCTTTGGCGATACGGTCAATCATGCGCGTGTCTTTGATGTTTTCGGTAAAGACGGCTTTAATGCCCTCGCGTTTGATTTGACGGATGATGGAAGCCACTTGTTTGGCAGACGGCTCGGCTTCGCTGCTCACGCCTTGAGGGGCGATGAATTCAATATTGTAGCGTTTGCCCATGTACGTGAACGCATCGTGTCCGGTCAAGACTTTACGCTTGGCGGCAGGTACGGCATTAAAGGCAGCCTGCGCATCGCTGTGCAATTTTTTCAGCTGCATTTGATAGTTGCCCAAACGTTGCTGATAGTAGGTTTTGCCTTCAGGGTCGGCTTGAATCAGCGCATTGGCAACGTTTTGCGCATAAGTACCCATCAAGACGGGGTCGGTCCAAACGTGCGGGTCAAATTCGCCGTGATCGTGATGATGGCCTTCATGATCGTGGTCATGATGATGGCCGCCCTCTTCTGCTTTCAAAGCCTGAATGCCTTTGGTCGCTTCGGCGAAAGGCACTTTGCTTTGTTTAACTGCGCGTTGTACATCGGCGGCTTCCAAGCCCAAGCCGTTGAGCAATACCAATTTTGCGCTGCGGATTTTTTTGATGTCGCCGCTGGTCATGTGGTAGGCATGGCTGTCTTGGTTGGCACCCACCAAGCTTTGAACGGCCACGCGGTCGCCGCCAATCTGTTTGGCCACGTCGCCCAAAATGCTGAAGCTGGTGACAACAGGCAACGGAGCGGCATAAGCGGCACCGGTCAATAATGCGGCAACGATGCCGAGTTTCCAATGTTTCATATTCTCTCCAGTGATATAACGTAACATTAACATCATCATAAGACAGACTGTCTGATTATTCAAGCGGCCGTCTGAAAAATCATGCCGTGCGGTGTTTCTTGCGGCGCAGCCATTTTGCCAAAATGCCGCCTTCCCAACCGAACACGACGGAAATCAGGTAAAGCGTGCCGCAGCATAAAATAATCGCCGGGCCGGACGGGATTTCGATATGGTAGGAAAACAACAATCCTGCCAAGCCGCAAAGCAAAGCCAATGCGACCGACAAAATCATCAGCCAACCCATGCTTTTCGCCCACAGTCTGGCAGTAATCGCCGGCAACATCATCAAACCGACCGACATCAGCGTACCCAATGCCTGAAAACCGGCAACCAGATTCATCACGACCAGTACCAAAAACAACACATGCCAAAAGCCGCCCTTACCGCCGACAGCCTTGAGGAACAAAGGGTCTATGCTTTCCAACACCAGCGGGCGGAACATGACCGCCATCAGCAAAATAGTGACACTTGCAGAAACGGCAATCAGCTGCAAAGCCGGAATATCCACCGCCAAGACCGAGCCAAACAGCAAATGCAGCAAATCGACGCTGCTGCCGTTTTTGCTGACCAAAACCACACCGATGGCGAGGCTGCTCAAATAAAATGCGGCAAAGTTCGCATCTTCTTTCAATGAAGTAAACCGGCTGACTAAACCGGCCAACAAAGCCATCAGCAAACCGGCTGCAAAACCGCCAACACTCATCGCAGGCAAACTCAAACCGGCAAACATATAGCCAATGGCCGCACCGGGCAAAACCGCATGGCTCAAGGCATCGCCCACCAAACTCATGCGGCGCATCACCAAAAATACACCGACAGGCGCCGCGCTCAATGCCAGGCAGAAAATCGACGCCAGGGCATAGCGCATAAAGTCGAATTCGACGAACGGCGCGACGACCAAATCATATAAATCCATGTTTTATCGCTTTTTTATTAATCTCTGAAAGCCTGAGGCCGTCTGAAAAACACTTACTTTCAGACGGCCTTGTCCATTAAACCGCGCACCAATCGGCCGCTTCCTGCTTCTGCATCATTCGGTTGGCCTGTGCCAAAAATTCATCGGTCAACACATTTTCCGTCGCACCGGCTGTCACTTTTTCACGCGCCAAAAGCAGCGTGTTGGCAAAATATGCCCGCACCTGCTCGTAATCATGCAACACGGCAATCACTGCCTGACCGTCCTGATGGCACTGGCGCAAAACTTCCAACAGCGCATAAGTCGTCCGCGCATCCACCGCGTTAAACGGCTCATCCAGCAGCAAAAATTTGGCATCCTGCACTAGCATCCGCGCAAACAATACGCGTTGGAATTGGCCATTGGACAAGTGCGCGATTTGGCGCGTGGCAAAATCCTGCATTTCCACGCGTTCCAAAGCCACCATCACGCGCTTTTTCTGCGCCGCGTTCACACGCCCGAAAAAGCCGATTTCATACCACAGCCCCATCGCTGCCAGTTCAAACACCGTCATCGGCTGGCTGCGGTCAATGTCCGACTGCTGCGGCAGATAGGCAATATCCTTGCGTGCCATATTTTCATAGCGCACGCTGCCCGTATCCGTCTTCTGCAAGCCCATAATGGCTTTGAGCAGGGTCGATTTACCCGCGCCGTTCGGCCCGAAAATCGTCCACATCTTGCCATCTTCAAACACCATATCGACATGGTGCACCACCGGCCTGCGCTGATAGCTGACCGTCAGATTTTCCACCACGATACTCATGGCGATACCGCCCAAAAATATACAGCCCACAACGCTGCCAATGCGACAAGCGCAATCAGCAGCCTTTGCAGCAATCCGGTCAACAATACAGAATTCATAAGCCTAAAACCGCCCTTGTCCGAATACGGACAACAGGCCGTCTGAAAGAAAATTAAAACATTAAAATGATACTGTATAACGTTAACCCTGTAAATTTCTTTCGTTTTCAGACGGCATCGGGTAAAAGGCCGAATATCGGTTACAATCCATTTTTTATTTGATGATTATCCTATGTCTATTCCACTCTTAAACGAAAAACTCAATACCGAAACCGCCCGCATTTCATGGGAAGAGCTGCAACCCCACTTCGCACGCGGTGCCGCCGTCTATGTGGCACCTGATTTGGATTTGATTGCCGTCGCCCACCATGTTGCCGAAGATGAAGCCGCGCCATTGAAACAATGGATGGAACAAGGCAAATTCGGTGCCGTCAGCGATGATATGGCGCGCACATTTTTAGCGGATAAGCAAGAAATGTGGGCGGTTGTCGTGGCGCCGTGGGTATTGGTACAGCCTTGCAAAGACTGATAAGGCCGTCTGAAAAAACAAAACCGGAACATGCGAAATGTTCCGGTTTTTCATTTTTCAGACAGCCTATTGCAAAGTAAAGCCTGCTTTGAATTCAAGCTTCGGCACCCCGATAACGAAACGTTTGCCGATGCTGTCTTCAAACTCATACGCGCCTTCGATGCTGCCCCAAGGCGTGCTGATTTGCGAACCGCTGTTGTACTCATAGGCTTCACCCGGGTACAAAACAGGTTGCTCTTCAATCAAGCCGGCATGTCCGACCTGCTCTGTCTCACCGTGTCCGTCGGTGATTTCCCAAAAACGCTGACGCAAAGTAATGATTTCATCACTGCGGTTGCAGATGGTAATCAGATAATTGAAGGCGTAGCGGTCGCGGTAGACGTCGCTTTGGCCGGCCATATAACGCGGCTCCACGTTAATCTCGATTTCGTTCATAATTGTTCACCCGTATATTTATTTTATTTAAAACCGGATAATTCCGGCGTGCCCGCCCTATTTTTGCAAAGGGTCGAAACACTTAAAACGCATCACGCAATCCAATAAAACAGGCCCAAGACCATCAAGGTCATCGCAGCCGCAATCAAATCATCAAGCATAATGCCTAAACCTCCATGAATCCGCCGGTCAAACCATTTGATCGGCCATGGTTTCAACGCATCAAACAAGCGGAAAATAATAAAAGCCGCCAGCCACCAGCTCCATTTAAACGGAATCAGTGACAGCACCAGCAGCATCGCGACAATTTCATCCCAGACGATACCGCCGTAATCCTGAATACCCAATTCCCTCTCGGTATAACCGCAAATGCGGATACCCCAAAAAAACAAGGCGATACACAATAAAAGCAATATCCAGCCGTCTATGCCCAACAGGCACAATACAAAAGCCAGAGGTAATGCTGCCAGCGTTCCGGCCGTACCCGGCGCAACCGGCGACAAGCCGCTGCCAAAACCGAATCCTAAAAAACACAATGGTTTGTGCAACAGCCAAGAAAAAGTAGGTTTACGTTCAGCCAAAATGATCAAATCCTAAAGAAGTCAGTTCCAATACGCCGCCTTCGGCATCCAAAATATTCAGACGGCCTGAGTCAGTAATTTTACCAATTCGGGCGACCGGTACGCCACTTTGTTCCGCTACCTGATAAACGCGTTCCCTATCTTCTGGAGCAGCAGTAAAAATCAGTTCGTAATCATCGCCGCCGGCCAATACTGCCGACAACCATTGTTCGCGCGACAAAACGTTTTTCAATTCAGGCAACGACGGCACACAATCGGCAAATATTTCCACCCCGACAGAAGAGGCTTTTAAAATATGCCCCACATCTTGAGCCAGGCCGTCTGAAACATCTTGCGCAGCATGGGCAAACGGCAACAATGCCTGACCCAATGAAACGCGCGGCTCCGGACGGAGCAATTTCTCATCGCAAACCGCCATGATTTCAGACGGCAATTGATAATGCCCCAGATGTTTGTTCAAAGCAGCGGCAGCCAAACCCAACCGACCCGATACCCAAATATCGTCGCCGACTTCAGCCGCATCACGCCGCAGGGCATGCCCTGTCGGAACTTCACCTACTATCGTTACATTAAAGACCAAATCGCCTTTGGTGGTATCGCCACCAATCAACACCGTATCAAAACGCGTGGCCAAAGCAAAAAAGCTATCGCAAAAGCGTTTGAGCCAGTCTTGATTCAATTCAGGCAGCGCAGCACTGAGCAACACCCAACGCGGCTTGGCACCCATGGCGGCCATATCGGATAAATTTACTGCAAGCATTTTCCATGCCAAATCTTCGGGCAAAACATCTTCAAAAAAATGTCTGCCTTTGACCAACATATCAGCGCTAAAACATAAATCAAATCCGTTACTTGGGCGAATAATAGCGGCATCGTCCCCTATACCCAAAATCAAACCTTCCGATTTTTGTCGCTGCAAATATTGTCTGATAAAGTCAAATTCCGTCATATTTATCCAATATAACTATAACTTAGATTACTATATCTAATTTTGTGCCAGCCTGATGTTTGCCTGTTAACACGTCAAACATCAAACTTCCATATTATTTAGATATAAAACTCAATAAGTTAAAGGCCGTCTGAAAATACAGATTTCAGACGGCCTCATGTTTTCAAACCACTCTGAGCAGGTATATTTACAGATAGACGATTTCGCCTGTCCGCCCCCTGCTCTCTTGGCTTGCCCACCAAATAAATTGCGGCAGGACATCTTCGTAGTTTTTACGTTCGCTTTTCGATTCACCCGGATGCGATTTAATACGTTGCGGCGAATTGATAGCACCCGGCACCAAAACATTGGCACGCAGGTTGTCAAAACGTTCCCACTCATCCGCGGCCACTTTACACAAATAATTGAGCGCGGCTTTGGAGGCACCGAAACCGCCCCAATAGGCCTGCGGTTTCTCACCGTGGCTTTCGCCGACAAAAATTACAGAAGCGTCTTCGGATTGCTTCAACAATGGGAACAGCGCACGAGTCAAGCCCATAGGCGCAACGGTATTGATGCGATATTGGTTGACCCATTCCGATACGGTTTGAAAGTCCAATGGCGACAAGGCATAGAAATAGCTGGCACAATGCACCACGCCATCCAATTTTCCGCCGGTTGCTTCATCAATAGTTTCCGCGAATTGCTTAAACTCTTTCTCCTCCGCGCTCATTAAATCAAAGCAGATGGCAAACGGCTCAGGGCTGCCCGCAGCCACAATGGCATCATATACTTTTTCCAAACGCTTTTGATGACGCGCCACCAAAATGACAGTCGCTCCGGCAGCCGCATAGGCTTTGGCAACCTGCTCGCCCAAGCCTTGGGATGCGCCGGTAATCAAGATCGTTTTGTTCGCTAATGTCGTCATGATTTTTCCTTGAACTTTATGGTTTCGGATATTGTATCGGCTTGGTAAGTTTTGTAAAGTCAAAAAGGCCGTCTGAACATTCAGACGGCCTCAGTTTATTCAACCTGCAAATCCAGCATAAGCTTTTCAGCCGCGGCAAAGCCTGACTGAACCGCAGCCTCCAATGTTGCCGGATAGCGCGGATGGAGATAATCGCCGGCCGGATAAATACGGTGATGGTGCAACCATGAGAAATCTGGTTGTACAAAATCAACCGTTGCCGCCGTAGTCGCGCGTTTTTCCGTAATAATGCGTACGGCTTCAGGTTTGCCCAAATCCGGACAAACCCGCTTAATGTCCGCATGAATTTTCTCGGCTAAATCTTTATCCTTCCAAGCCTCAGTGCAATCGGAAACGCTGATAACAACAGCAACTTCATTATCCGGCAAACCCAACGCCCCCCGATGCAGCACCCATTGCGCCGTACCATCAAAAAACCCGGTTAAAGGTGCAGGCAGTTTGACTGCTTGGGCATAACGCAAATAAACCGTGGTAATCGCATGGTAACTCAACGATTGATAGGCCGTCTGAATATAGTCAGGCGTATCTTCAGGCAGAAGCGTGTCAACATGATATGGCGCAACAGCCAAAATCACCGCATCAAATACTTCACCATTAATTTCAATTCGGCCATCAATATGATGGTTTAAATGTGAAACACGAGTTTCAAGATGTATTTTTGCACCATTCTGATGCAGAAAATCCAAAGCCGGTTCGGCTACGATCTGCCCTAAATCCTGCTTAGGCAAAAGATAATCGCTGTTCGCCTTTTCAGACCACACGCCATCATTCAATACATTACATAAAATGCGTAACGATGCCTGTTCTAATGGCGTATTTAAAGCACCCCAGACCAAAGGTTGCCAAAATTGGCCAAGTAAGCTGCGAGGAACATTTCGTGTTCTCAACCACTTTGCAACCGTCAAATCGGTTTTATGATGAGCTGCCCAACGGTGCAATGCCGACATATCCGACAGCAATTTGATTTTCAATGAAAAAGAAAGATTTTTAGCACGCAGGATGCCGACAAACAAATGCCAAGGCGCAGGCAGAGAGGCCGTCTGAAACTGTAATCCTTCATGGATGTACCATTGCAAAGGCTGGTGTAAAAAGGCTGACTCGGGTTGAACGCCAATATGTTGCATCAAAGTTTGAACACCATGATACGCACCCAACAAGATATGCTGCCCATTATCCAAAAAGCTGAATCCATCATCTTTCCCAGCTAAGGCACGCGCCCTACCGCCAGCCTGTCTCCCAGCCTCAAACAAAGAAATATCAGCTCGATCAATCAGGGAAACCGCCGCAGACAAACCTGCCCAACCGGCACCAATCACAGCAATTTTTGGACGCTTAGTATTCATGGTTTAAATCCAAACAGCCAAGTTTTCAAAGCAATACGTTTTTTACGGGGAGAAGGAATCGCAATTTTATAAGTCAAAACATTTTGCGCACCATCACGGTCAATTTCATTCAACAACGCATAATAAATAGCCGCCATAATCAAGCCGACTTTTTGCGATTTCTTATCCTCAGCCGGCAAAAGCAACATCGCTTCACGATAAGTTTCACGCGCCCTATTCACTTGAAATTGCATCAATTTTGCAAAATTATCTGTCGGTTTGCACTGCATGATTACGTTGGCAGGCACGTCAAACTTCTGCATTTCCTCTATCGGCAGATAAATTCTTCCCTGTCGCGCATCTTCACCCACATCACGAATAATGTTCGTCAACTGCAAAGCCAAGCCCATTTTGTCTGCATATTCCAAAGTTTTCGGATTGGTAAAACCTAAAATCCGCGCAATAAGACAACCCACTACCCCGGCAACACGGTGGCAATACAGCTTTAATTCATCAAAACTACCATAACGAGCCTGCTCCAAATCCATCTGCATGCCATCAATCAAAGCTTCAAATTCATTCTTCGGCAAATCAAAATTTGCCCGAATATCTTTTAAAGCTTGATGAACGGGATGCTCAGGCATCTCATTATTAAATACTTTCTCCAAATCACTGCGCCACCAATTCAACGTTATCTGAGCTACATTTGGATCGGTACAGCCATCAACCACATCATCTAGTTCGCGACAAAAAGCGTATAAAACAGTGATTGCATTTCGTTTTTCTACCGATAAAAAACGAAAGCCGGATAAAAAACTGGAATGGCTTTCTGCAGCCTTTTGATGACAATAATCCAAAGCAAGCACTGTGTATCCTAAAAAATATCGTTATAAATAATTAACAGGGATTTTATCTGTATTTAAAAAAGTACGCCAATATCAAAAATTCATCTTACAACAAGGCCGTCTGAAAGCTATTCTTAAGTATCTTTCAGACGGCCTAATATCCTACGTCGCCAATATCGAAGCCAACAGCATCACCACCAACAGCTGTATCAAAGAATACCCCCTCTGCACAGTTGCCCTATTCCGTTTTCCGTCAAATGCTTTTAAGTACAT
>NZ_JBQCUB010000014.1:0-22077 GCF_051963655.1 Neisseria sp. P0001.S007
TTTATTTTATAAAAAACACAATCAATCTTTCTACACTATCCAAACATACAAAAAACACAAACTAAAGGCCGTCTGAATTGCTCTTTCAGACGGCCTTTTGAATTTGACCTTCGCTTTAATTTATATTGTTGCCGCTTGTTTTTTGGTATGATGTTTCTTTGATCCTTTATATCAGCCTCGAGTTTGCTATGTCTGTCTATACAAGTGTTTCCGACGCTCAAATGCGTGACTTCCTTCTGCAATATGATTTGGGAGATTTTGTTTCTTTGCAGGGGATTGCTCAAGGAATTACTAATAGTAATTATTTTTTGACAACTTCAACCGGTCGTTATGTCTTGACTGTTTTTGAGGTTTTAAAATCAGATGAACTGCCTTTCTTTTTAGAACTCAACCAGCATTTGAGTCTGAATGGTGTTGCCTGCGCTGCTCCGATTGCTCGCAAAGATGGCAGACTGCATTCTATTTTGGCCGGAAAACCGGCTTGTTTGGTTACTTGTTTGAATGGCTCGGATACCGGCTGGCCAACTGAGGCTCAATGCTTCCATACCGGTGCTATGCTGGCCAAAATGCATTTAGCCGGTCAAGACTTTCCTTTAAAAATGAAAAATCCTCGTTATGATGACTGGTGGCATAATGCCTGCACTCAATTGCTACCTGTTTTAGATTCTGAGGATGCCACACTGCTTCAATCTGAAATTGCTGCTTTAGATGAAAATCTGGGAGACCATTTGCCTTCCGGTATTATCCATGCAGATTTATTTAAGGATAATGTATTGCTTAATGGAGATGAAGTTTCTGGATTTATTGATTTTTATTATGCGTGTAACGGTAATTTCATGTACGACTTGGCCATTGCAGTTAACGACTGGGCGCGGACAGCCGATAATAAATTAGACCCTGCTCTTTATGATGCTTTTATCCATGGCTATGAAAGCGTGCGTCCTTTATCTGATGAAGAACGTGCATATTTCCCTACTGCACAAAGAGCCGGATGTATCCGTTTCTGGGTATCGCGCCTACTTGATTTCCATTTCCCTCAATCAGGAGAAATGACGTTTATTAAAGATCCAAATGCATTTAGGGATCTGCTCTTGAGTCTTAAATAATATATAGATAAAAGGCCGTCTGAAATTCAGACGGCCTTTTATCTAATGCCCTCCCTCGCCGGAACCGCTAAACGGAGGTCTTGCCAGCCAAATAATGGGAATCATACTGATG
This sequence comes from Neisseria sp. P0001.S007, assembly GCF_051963655.1. NCBI lineage: Bacteria > Pseudomonadati > Pseudomonadota > Betaproteobacteria > Neisseriales > Neisseriaceae > Neisseria > Neisseria sp. P0001.S007. The sequence goes on from NZ_JBQCUB010000014.1 coordinate 1,219, forward strand.
AATATGATACTGCCTGCCAAGAAGATTTCATTTGAGCCAATAATAAAGCCTTGTTGGGAAATAGTACTATTTATCGCAGCCAGGGCTTGCTCTTTGCTCAGGCCATTGGCCATCATGCCTTGAATAGATTGGTTGCTGATTGAGGACAATGAATTAATATGTTCGGTCAGCTGAGTATGGTGCAGAGCTTCGCGCCGTTCCCACATGGTGCTGACAATGGACACTCCAACACCGCCCATAAAGACTCTCAAGAAATTAGACAAGCTACTGGCCGAGGCAATTTGGTTGCCCTTCATATGTGATAAGGTGATACTGGTCAGGGGCAGGAAGAACATGGCTACGCCTAAACCCTGCCAAAACTGTGGCCAAACGACGTTGCTCATATCCATGCCGGCATAGAAATCGGTTCGCCAATGGAATGTATAGGCAAATACCAAGAAGCTGGCGCTGACAAACAGGCGCATATCGACACGATTGCCAAACTTACCAATAATCGGCGACAGAATAATCGGCAGAAAACCTACCGGTGCAGCAGCCAAACCAGCCCAAGTAGCGGTATAGTCGAGATTTGATTGCAACACCAAAGGCAGCAAGGTCAATGTACCCATATACACCATAAAGCCCAAGGATGTCGCAACAACGCCTATCGTAAAGTTTCTATTTCTAAACAATGACAAATCGACAATCGGGTATTTCTCGCCCAGCTCCCAAACAATAAAATAGGTCAGGAACACCAAAGCGGTAACGCCCAAAACGATAATCTCTCCCGAGGCAAACCAGTCCAATTCCTTACCTCTATCAAGCATCATTTGCAATGCGCCGACACCGACAATCATCAACACCAGCCCGACATAATCGATTGGCGCCCTAATAATTTCGGTTTCCCTGTGTCTAAGCTGTTTCCAAGCAATGGAGGCGGATAAAATCCCGATTGGGATATTGATAAAGAAAATCCATCCCCAATGCCAGTTGTCCGAAATCCAACCGCCCAAAATCGGCCCCAATACAGGGGCAACAACGACGGTCATTGCCCATAAGGCCAGTGCCAATGTTCGTTTTTCAGGCGGATAGGAGGCCATCAACAGGCTTTGGGACAAAGGAATCAATGGCCCGGCAATGAAACCTTGCAATACACGGAAAAAAACCAAGGCTTGAAGATTATGTGCAATGCCACACAGCCATGACGTGACGACAAACCCGATCACAGCGGCGATAAAGATTTTGACCTCGCCAAACCGCTTAGCCAAAAAACCCGTCAAGGGAACGGAGATGGCATTGGCTACGGCAAATGAGGTAATCACCCAAGTCCCCTGCGTGGTAGCCGCACCCAAATCCCCTGCAATAACAGGCACGGCGACGTTGGCGATGGTACTGTCCAAGACTTCCATAAATACGGCCAAACTGAGCGCTAAAGTTGCCAACACCAGCTTAAACCCTTGTAACGGCGGATAATTCATATTTATAAACTATAAGACAACCGCCAAAGCGGTCGATTGAAGAGAATCAATATTTCAGACGGCCTGAGCCTTCAATAAAAGACTCAGGCCGTCTGAAAAGATTATTTTGCGTATTGCTCGAAGATTTTATCGACTAAAGCATCGGCGGCTTTCCAATCCACACTTTCCGTTTCCGGCAAGGCAGTATTTCGTTCTGCTTCGGCAGTCATGGCTTTACCGCTGCCCTTTTCGGCAATATCGACTTTAACAGTCATCGACAAACCGACACGGAGCGGATTTTTTTGCAATTCTTTAGCATCCAAACTGATACGCACCGGTACACGTTGCACAACTTTAATCCAGTTGCCCGTTGCGTTTTGCGCCGGCAGTAATGAGAACGCACTGCCCGTACCTGCCGACAAGCCCATTACCTTGCCGTGGTAAACCACTTTGCTGCCGTACAAATCGGCTGTCATTTCAACAGGCTGTCCGATTTTCATTTTGCGCAGTTGCGATTCTTTAAAGTTGGCATCCACCCACAATTCAGACAGAGGCACAACAGCCATCATCGGCGTACCTTGTACGATACGTTGGCCGACTTGGACATTGCGTTTGGCAATTTGACCGCTAATCGGCGAACGGATTTGCGTACGTTGCAGATTCAGCCAAGCGTCTTTGATGTGGCTGATGGCCGTCTGAACTGCCGGTTGTTGCCGCAGAGGAATATTGCTACCCAACGCTGCCTGAGCGGAAACTTCTTCCGCCTCAACCGCTTTCAATGCAGCCTGAGCCTGAACCACAGCTGCACGGGCATGGCTGAGCTCTTCGCCGGAAACCGCTTCCGTACCCGCCAAGGATTCACGGCGGCGCAAATCGGCTTGCGCACGGGCCAAATCGGCTTTACGCAACAACACTTGCGCTTTGGCTTTTGAATTGACCGCAGTTTGCTGTTTGTTTTGACGGATGGCCTGAATCAATTCATTTTGCGCGCGATCGTATGCCAGCTGAAAATCGCTGTCGTCTAAAGCCACCAACACATCGCCTTTTTTCACGACATCCGTATCGTCATACATGACTTTGCGCACCGTGCCGTTCACCTGCGGCGTAATCATCACCAAATGACCGGCCACATAAGCATCTTCCGTTTCTTCTTCATGCTGCCAAAACAGGAAATACGCCAAAGCGACTCCTGCTGCCGCAATAAGGAATAGGAGTGTAACGATAACCAAATTGCGTTTGCGATGCGTTTTAGCGCCGGAAGCGACTACTTCCGGTTCTTTTTGGACATTATTTTTTTCCGATTGAGTATCCATAAGTCCTAACTTTAATTCTGCACATGTGATAACGATATTATTGTTTGCTGGGCGCTGACTTATACTATCAGTCCCCAATACGCGTGTTTAACGCGCTAAAGGGTCATATTTTATAGTTACACTCTATTCATTACAATAATTTCTTCCGGTAGCAAATGTAAATAAGGTAAGCAAAAGGCCGTCTGAAATTACTTTCAGACGGCCTACGTTTTAATAAAACGTTTATTTCTTATTTAATTTAAAGCCACCGCCCAACTGGGCATTGAGGTTACTCCAAGCTGTCAGATATTCTGCATGGTATTGAACTGCCGACATTTTCGTACGCACAGCTTCATCTTGTTTTTGCAAGGCGCTCAAGCCGTTATCCAAACCTGCACGAACACGTCCTTTTGCATTTTGTGCAGATTTATCGGCAATATTGACCATCTTGTTCCAAGTATCTTGTCGGCTCTTCAGGCTTTGATAGTCCACTACGGCATCTGCCGCCGAACGCATGGCATTCAAAACAGTTTGGTCATACACGGCAACCTGCTCGTTATATTGGGCACGTTTACCCGCCAATTTGGATTGCAACGCCCCGGAAGTAAACAATGGCAGATTCAAAGCCGGAACAATGCCCAACATACCGGAAGTCCGTCCGCGAATCAGATTGAACGCATCAATGTGCGTCATACCTGCCAAAACTTTCAACTCGATATTTGGGTAAAACTCTGCCTCTGTCGATTTGACGATATGCCATTTCTCTTCAAGCAAGGCTTTTTGTGCCGCGATATCGGGACGGGCCGCCAACAAGTCCGCTTCAATACGGCTAACCGGCAATGACGGCACAGCCGCCATTTTTTCCGGAACCTGTCCATTTAATGCACCCGGCACTCGGCCGGTCAATACAGCCAGACTGTTGCGGATTTTCTCATTTTTCTGAGTCCATACCGATTTTTCAAGCTGTAATTGTTGTTGCGCCATTTCCAGAGCGTGCAAGGCATCGGCTGGAGCCAGCTGCGCTTTAACGCGTTGTTGCATCAGTTTCAATGCTTTATCAGCCAGCTCTATGCGCGTATCCAGCAAAGCCAGTTGTTCTGTCGCCATCTGCCACGCAAAATATTGGGCAGCAACGGCATGAGCCAACTCGGTGCGGATGTGCTGCGCTTCATATACCGCTGCCCGGCTTTTTCCCAAAACGGCTTGAATCTGCTCTCGGTTTTTACCCCAAAAGTCAAAAACCAAGCTGCCTTGCAAGGCTGCGTTCGCCAAAACCAATGTATGGTCGGTATCAACCATACCGGCTTGAGGTTTGGGTGAAACATAAGCACCCAGACCTGTAACGCCCAAGCCGACTTGCGGTTTGTTTGCGGCTCCCACAACGCCCAGCTGCGCCTGAGCTTGCTCAAACCTTGCCTTGACGACACGCAGATTGGTAGACGTCTGAATGGCGGAAGCAATCAAATTGTTTAATTTTTTATCTTTCAGCTTCATCCACCAGCCGTCTTGGGCAGTAGCGGCAGATTGGCCTTGCGGCAGCGGATAGGCTGTTGTCTCATCCAAAGGCGACTGTTTGCCGAACGGCGCACATGCCGCCAACAGCGAAACAGCGGCAACGCATACGCTTGATTTGACCAAACCTAATTTCATACAGACTCCGTTTATGTGTGCCTGCCGCAGACCATCAGGCCGTCTGTTGTCAATTGCCCAAACGGTTCAACAGTTTACCCAACAGGTGTTGCAGCGTATCATAATCCTCTTTCGTGAAATCTTCCCACGCCTGGCCGCTCTGACGGGCAATTTGCGGCCATACTTCGTGGATGAAGGTTTCACCCGAAGGGGTCAATTTTAGCACAATCTGACGACGGTCTTTCTGATTGATATAACGCTCTACCCAGCCGCGCTCAACCATGTCGTCCGACAGGCGTGTTGCACTGGTGCGCGTCAAGTCCATCAGGTCGCTCAAGCGCGAAGGCAGGATTTCGCTGTTTGGGCTGACGTAAACCGCCATCAGGGAAAACCACAGGTTTTCATTGATGCCGAACGCTTTCAGGTTTTCGTTCAAATGGCTACTCAAACGTTCGGTTACGATGCGCAACATGCGGGATACTTGGTTTTGCTGCTCCGGAAACTGCGGCAGACGGGTAGAAAGCAAACGCATTGCGTTGACTAATTCGGTTTGTGAAAAACTCATAAATTCCTTCTTTCTGAGTGAGTTATTTTATTCGATATCAATCAAAATAAAATATGATGTAATAATTTACTTTAAGATACCAATTACTTACTTTAAGACGTTATACTAATTCAGATGATTATTTTAGTGTATGAAAATCTGATAATCGGTTACATGCTCCTACTAAACGGAGTTTTCTATGCCTAAATCATGAAAATCCGACCATAAAAAAGCCGTCTGAAACCTTGATGACATCTTTCAGACGGCCTCCATAACGGATTAAAATAAGCTTTCCCACTTGTACCGGATCCAAACCATGAACACTTCCGCCTTTTTCCCCCATATCACCCTTATCGGCGTCGGTTTAATCGGCGGTTCGTTCATGCTCGACCTCAAACGCTTGGGACTGGTTCAAACCGTTACCGGTATCGACACCAATGCCGACAACCTCAATTACGCACTCGAATGCGGCATCATCGACCATGCCTATCCGAATATTTGCGCCGAAAGCATCGGCAACGCCGATTTGGTTTTGATTGCCACGCCTGTCTCCGTCCTGCCTGACGTATGCCGCGACATCAAGCCCTTCTTAAAAGATACGGCCTGCGTTTCCGATGTCGGCAGCACCAAACAATCGGCACTCAATGCCTTCCGCACCCACTTATCCGACCGCCTGCCGCAATGTTTTGCCGCCCACCCGATTGCCGGCTCGGATCAAAGTGGGGCAAAATCCGCGCGTTGCGGTTTGTTTCAAAACAGTCGCCTTATCATTACGCTACACGGCCAAGAGGCTTCAGACGGCCTGAGACGGCTGAAAAGCCTATGGCAGGCGGTTGGTTCGCAAATTTCCACCATGAGTGCCGAAGAACACGACAATATTTTTGCCGCCGTTTCCCACTTGCCGCACTTAGTCGCCTTTGCCTATGTCCACGCTTTGGTTGATCATCCTCACGGCAAAGACTACCTCCCCTATGCCGCCACCGGCTTTCGCGACTTTACCCGCATCGCTTCCAGCCATCCTGCCGTTTGGACAGACATCTGCATGGCCAACTGCCCTGCCCTGCTCAAACTAACCAGCGATTTGAAAGAACAATTATCCAAATTGGAACAACTCCTTTCAGACGGCAACAAAACCGAGCTTTACCGCTATTTTGAAGAAGCCGCACAAATGCGTAATGACTGGCTAAAAAACCGTTAAATCTGTTTTCAGACGGCCTGACGCCTTCTCAGCTAAAATCTTCATCACAATAAAAAGGGCATCTGTTTAGATGCCCTTTTGGATTTCTTACGACTTCAACGTTTCACTCAGCCTTTCAAACGAAACTCAGCCGCTCTGGCGTGCGCGGTCAAGCTTTCACCATGCGCCAACACGCTGGCGGTTTTACCCAACTTCTGCGCGCCTTGTTCTGAAACCTGAATCAGACTGGAGCGTTTTTGGAAATCATATGTTCCCAAAGGAGAAGAGAAACGCGCCGTGCGGCTGGTCGGCAAAACGTGGTTGGGGCCTGCGCAATAGTCGCCAAGGCTTTCACTGGTATAGCGCCCCATGAAAATCGCACCAGCATGGCGGATTTTTTTTGCCCACTCTTGCGGATTTTCGACCGACAGTTCCAAGTGTTCGGGAGAAATATAGTTGGCGATTTCGCAGGCTTCGTCCAAGTCTTTAGCCAAAATCATTGCGCCGCGGTTGCCCAATGAAGCTTCAATAATCGCACGGCGCGGCATGGTTTCAATCAAGCGGTTCATGGCCGTCTGAACTTCGTCCAAATACGTTTGAGAAGTACCGATCAAAATCGCTTGTGCAATTTCATCGTGTTCCGCCTGACTGAACAAATCCATGGCCACCCAATCGGCAGGCGTCGTACCATCGGCAATCACCAAAATTTCAGACGGCCCTGCCACCATATCGATACCGACCACGCCGAACACGCGTCGCTTGGCCGCAGCGACAAAGGCATTGCCCGGGCCGGTAATCTTATCGACTTGAGGCACAGATTCCGTACCATAGGCCAAAGCCGCAACCGCCTGAGCGCCGCCGACCGTAAACACTTTGGTTACACCGGCCACAAAAGCAGCCGCCAACACGATATCGTTGCGCTCGCCTTTCGGAGTAGGAACGACCATGATGATTTCTTTCACGCCGGCAACGTGGGCAGGCATAGCGTTCATGATGACAGAACTCGGATAAGCGGCTTTACCGCCCGGAACATAAATACCGACACGGTCAAGCGGCGTAATCTGTTGACCCAAAAGCGTGCCGTCTTCGTCTTCGTAAGTCCACGACTCCATTTTTTGGTGTTTATGGTAGCTTTCCACCCGTCTCGCAGCCGTTTTCAAGGCCGTCTGAATGTTTTCAGGCAAACGCTCAAACGCAGACTGCAAGTCATCTTGCGTCAGGATTAAATCGTCGATGGTTTGAGTGGATGTACCGTCAAAGCGGTTGGTATATTCAATCAACGCCGCATCGCCGCGTTTTTGAACATCGGCGCAGATATCGGCAACAATACGGTCAATTTCAGGGTTTTGCGCGGTTTCAAAAGCGAGTAACGCTTTGAGTTCGGCTTGAAAATCAGGGGATTGGGTGTCGAGTTTCTTCATGGTTTGCTCTCTTCCTTGTTTCGTTCCTATTGTTTTCAGACGGCCTCAGCCACACATAGGCCGTCTGAACATTATTTTTTCAAAAAACCTTTTTTCTGCAAAAACGCCAACATATGCGGCCGTACAGGATTGCCCAAGGTTTTGGCCAGCGATTCCTTCCAAGGTATCGGGCTACCCTTGCGTAACTCATAATAATCCGCCACTGCCTGATTATAGGCTTCAACCGCCTCGGCATTCAGGCTCGGACAGGCGTTTTCGGCATAGACCATTTCCTTAGGCAGGCGCGGTTTGAGCGGCGGGTCTTGGTCCGGATAACCAAGACACAATCCCACCAAAGGCACGCAATAATCCGGCAGGTTCAATACGTCCGACACTTTTTGTGCATTATTGCGCAACGCGCCGATATACACGCCGCCCAGCCCAAGTGATTCGGCGGCAAGCAATACATTTTGCGCCATAATGCCTGCATCGACCGCGCCAATCAGGGTTACTTCCGCCCAATCAATTTGCGCATCGGGAAACATCGCCTTGTGTTTAGAGAAATCGATGCAAAACAATAAAAATTCCGCACAATGGACAATATAAGGTGCGCTTCCTGCCGCTTCATGTATCCCCTGCCTCAGCGCAAGGTCGGATACTCGGATGATGGAAACGCATTGCAGATTATTGGAAGTAGAAGCCTGTTGTCCGGCGCGAATCAGCGTATCGAGGATTTCATCGGCAATCGGTTCGGAAGTAAACCTACGGATGGAACGATGGGAAAGAATCGTATTGAGTGTCGGTTTGCTTTGCATCATGACGGGGCTTTCAAACTGGGTTGGCAGACAGTTTTTGCCAAAAACTTTTCAGACGGCCTTAGCGGCATTTTCAAATGCCTGAATAATCGGATTCAACAGCGCATATTTGGTTTTCAACGCCGCCTTGTTGACCACCAAGTGGCTGGAAATATCAGCCACATGTTCCACAGCTTCCAAACCATTGGCCTTCAAAGTATTTCCGCTGGAAACCAAATCGACAATCGCGTCGCTCAAACCAACCAAAGGCGCAAGCTCCATCGAGCCGTACAGTTTGATGATGTCCACATGCACACCTTTATCGGCAAAGTGTTCGGCGGCGATGTCGGGATATTTGGTGGCAATCCGCAAGCGGCTGCCGGGTTTGGAGGCAACGGCGTAATCGAAACCTTTTTTAACCGCAACCATCATGCGGCATGAGGCGATGTGCAAATCCAAAGGTTGATACAGGCCATCTCCGCCATGCTCAATCAGCACATCCTTACCGGCAATACCGAAATCCGCCGCACCATATTGCACATAAGTCGGCACGTCGGTCGCGCGCACAATCACCAAACGGATGTTGTCATGATTCGTACCAATAATCAGCTTGCGCGATTTTTCCGGCTCTTCCGCAGGCACAATACCGGCGGCGGCCAGCAGCGGCAGGGTTTCCTCAAAAATTCGCCCCTTGGATAAAGCAATCGTTAAAAGTGTGTCGGTCATTTTTTTCTTCTCCTTTGCCGTATCAAAAACAAGAAGGCCGTCTGAAATCCACAACCCATTTCAGACGGCCCCAACTACGGTTTTACAATAAAGTTTTCACATCAGCCGCAATCGTTTCCGGCTCGCTGCCATAAGGCGAGAAAATCGCCACTTCGCCGTTTTTATCAATCAAATATGCACCTGAAGAGTGGTCGACCAAATAGTTTTCGCTGTCTTCTTTTTGGTTAACTTTAGCCGATACCACACGGTATTGCTGTTTGATGACAGGCAGGCTTTGATCGCCGGTAGCCGTCAGGCCGATAAAATCAGGGTGGAACTGTTTGGCGTATTTGCCGATTACTTCAGGCGTATCGCGCTCCGGGTCGATGCTGACAAATACTACTTTCACGTCTTTAGCCTGATCGCCCAATTGTTTCAAAGTATCGCTGTAAGTCAGCAACTCGGTCGGGCATACGTCAGGACAGTGGGTATAACCGAAAGACAGGATAACCACTTTGCCTTTCAAGTCGCTCAGGCTGAAAGGTTTGCCGTCGCCATCGGTCAATGTGAAGTCGCCGCCAATATCTTCTTTGCGCATATCGGTACCACGCGCTTGCACTTTGGGTGCAGACTCACCGGAAGCAGCAGGCGCAGCAGAAGTGGCAGGTGTCGAAGAAGCCTCTTTGGCCTCTTCTTTAGGCTGACAAGCAGCCAGAGCAGCCAACGCAAAAGCACTGAGTAGGAAAGTTCGTGTAACGGAAAGCATAAATTTTCTCCAAAACCGTTTCAAATAAGTAAGGCCAAACAACTGCCCGGCCGATATAAAAACAAAACATCTTCATATTAACGCGTTTGACACATTAAATGTAGCCCTTTTTGCAGATAAATACTGCTTTTTTTGTTTTAAAAATCTGCCTTCTATTTGGATAGCCATCAAACGTAAAAAGTTTAATTCATTAAAAATCAAATAAATATAAAAATAATCCAATTTTTTTTCAAATACTGCTTTACAAGATTCAAGAACTCGCTATAATGACGACTTCTTCGCTAGCCCAGGTGGCGAAATTGGTAGACGCAGGGGACTCAAAATCCCCCGCCGCAAGGTGTGTCGGTTCGAGTCCGACCCTGGGCACCAAATTAAAAAAACCTCTTGATTCAGTCAAGAGGTTTTTTGCTATTTATCATTTGCAAAACCTTCTCCTTACTCAAACTGTCAACAATCCACCCACATCAAGCTCAATAAAACTATTTTTTTATTTCTTTAAAATCAAACGATAATCTATTTTCACTCCTTAAACGTTAAAAGATGAAAGATTTTGTCTTGCTTGTACAGTCGGATTGCGTTATCGTTTCTACTCTTTTTCACAAACTCTGTGTTTCTTTCCAATTGCTTGGATAGTCTGACTGTCATCGTATTCCCTCAGTGCGCGTACCCTAAATCGCTGCTTGGTGGAATTGCATTACAGGTGCTGTGGTGAGGCGGATTGTTCCTATTGGTTTGAGACCATATAAAAGAGGTCAATATGCAATTATCTGGCGCACAAATCATCGTGCAAAGTCTCAAAGCCGAAGGTGTCGAGTATGTATTCGGCTATCCGGGCGGCGCGGTTATCGAAATCTACGATGCCCTTTTCCAACTCAATAAATTCAAGCACATCCTGGTTCGCCACGAGCAGGCAGCCGTACATGCGGCAGATGCCTATGCCCGTGTCAGTGGCAAAGTCGGCGTTGCCTTGGTGACTTCCGGCCCAGGCGTAACCAATGCACTGACCGGCATCGCCACCGCTTACAGCGACTCCATTCCGTTGGTAGTCATCAGCGGCCAGGTGGGCAACTCCCTTATCGGGACAGACGCATTCCAAGAAGTGGACACAGTCGGCATTACTCGCCCTTGTGTCAAACACAATTTCTTGGTAACCAATATTGCTGAGTTGGCAGACACCATCAAAAAAGCTTTCCAAATTGCCGCAAGCGGCCGTCCGGGTCCCGTTGTTGTCGATGTTCCTAAAGATGTTACCCAAGCAATGGCTAAATTCAGCTATCCGCAAGAAGACATCTTCATCCGCTCTTACCAACCGGTTGTACAAGGCCACATCGGTCAAATCAAAAAAGCCGTACAAATGCTGGCTTCCGCCAAACGCCCTATTGTTTACTTCGGCGGCGGCGTGGTTTTGGGCAATGCCTCTGAGGAAATGACCAAATTCGTCCGCATGATCGGCGCTCCTTGTACCGGTACATTGATGGGCTTGGGTGCATACCCTTCCAGCGACCGCCAATTCTTGGGCATGCTGGGCATGCACGGCACTTACGAAGCCAACCTCGCCATGCAGAATGCAGACGTTGTACTGGCAATCGGTGCGCGCTTCGATGACCGCGTGATTTCCGTGCCGTCCAAATTCTTTGAAAAAACCAAAAAAATTATTCATATCGACGTTGACCCGTCCAGCATTGCCAAACGCGTCAAAGTGGATATCCCGATTGTCGGCGACGTGAAAAACGTATTGTCCGAAATGATTCAATTGTGGGGCAAGCAAGAATCTGCACCTGCAGCCGACTCATTGGATAAATGGTGGAAAAGCATTGAAGAATGGCGTTCTCGCAACTGCCTGTGGTTTGATAATGAAAGCGAAATCATCAAACCGCAATACGTCATTCAAAAACTGGCCGAAATCACCAATAATTCTGCCATCATTACTTCCGATGTCGGTCAACACCAAATGTTTACCGCTCAATATTACCCATTCGAGCGTCCGCGCCAATGGCTCAATTCCGGCGGTTTAGGCACAATGGGCGTAGGCTTGCCATATGCCATCGGTGCGAAACTGGCCGCTCCTGATCAAGATGTATTCTGCATCACCGGCGAAGGCTCGATTCAGATGAACATCCAGGAGCTGTCGACCTGCTTCCAATACCGAGTTCCAGTTAACGTCGTTACCCTGAACAACGGCTACCTCGGTATGGTCCGCCAATGGCAAGAACTTTATTATGGCAACCGTGAATCGGAAACCTATTTCGACTCATTGCCTGATTTTGTCAAACTGGCTGAAGCCTACGGCCATATCGGCATCCGTGTGGACAAGAAATCCGATGTAGAAGGCGCATTGCTGGAAGCATTAAACCAAAAAGACCGCCTGGTATTCCTCGATTTCTTGACTGATAAGAAACAAAACGTACTGCCTATGGTCGGCAACGGCAAAGGCTTGGACGAGATGGTTCTGCCGCCGCATATGCGCGAAACATTGTCAGCGTAAGGAGAGAAAAATGCGACATATCTTATCTATTCTGATGGAAAACGAATCAGGTGCGATGAGCCGTGTGGTAGGTTTGTTCTCCGCACGCGATTACAACATCGACTCCCTGGCTGTTGCGCCAACCGAAGACAAAACCTTGTCTCGCATGACCATCGTTACCCACGGCGACGAACACGTTATCGAGCAAATCACCAAACAGCTCAACAAACTGATTGAAGTTATCAAAGTGGTTGATTTGAACGAAAGCCGTTTTGTCGAACGCGAGCTGATGTTGGTAAAAGTCCGCGCCGTCGGCAAAGACCGCGACGAATTCCTGCGATTGACCGAAATCTACCGCGGCAGCGTCATTGACGTAACAGACCGCAGCTACACCATCGAAATAACAGGTTCTACCGAAAAACTCGACTCTTTCCTCGAAACAGTCGGTCGCGCCCAAATTTTGGAAACCGTACGCACAGGCGCAGCCGGTATCGGTCGTGGCGAGCGTATTTTGAAAATTTAACGCTGTATCGTTCAGACGGCCTTTTACTTTCAACAAAGGCCGTCTGAAAAACAGTAGGAGACAAATATGTCAAGCATCCAAATCGTTGCATTAGTTACCGTCAAACCCGAATACACCGAGACTCTGGCTGCCCAATTTAAAGAATTGGTCAAAACCAGCCGTGCAGAAGAAGGCAACATCAGCTACGACCTGCACCAAGAAATCGGCAAACCCAACCGTTTCGTATTCGTAGAAAGCTGGAAATCCCAAGCAGCTATTGACGAACACAATGCCAGCGAACATTTCCAAAACTTCGTCAAATCCATCGAAGGAAAAACCGAAGCATTGGAAATCGTCTTGATGAACCAAGTCCCCGCTTAAGCCCCTTTACTTTTAACTCAACCCGGATTATCCGGAACCCTCTTACACTAAGGAAATAAAATGCAAGTTTATTACGATAAAGACGCTGACCTTTCTCTGATCAAAGGCAAAACCGTTGCCATCATCGGCTACGGTTCACAAGGTCACGCACACGCAGCAAACCTGAAAGATTCCGGCGTAAATGTCGTAATCGGTCTGCGCCAAGGCGGCTCTTGGAAAAAAGCCGAAGCAGCCGGCCACGACGTGCGCACCGTTGCTGAAGCAACCAAAGCAGCCGACGTTGTAATGATTCTGTTGCCTGACGAAAACCAACCTATCGTATACAAAAACGAAATCGAGCCTAACTTGAAAGAAGGTGCAGTATTGGCGTTCGCCCATGGCTTCAACGTACACTACAACCAAATCGTACCTCGCGCCGACCTCGACGTTATCATGATCGCCCCTAAAGGCCCAGGTCACACCGTACGCAGCGAATTCCTGAAAGGCGGCGGCGTACCTTCCCTGATCGCCGTTTACCAAGATAAAAGCGGCAAAGCCAAAGACATCGCCCTGTCTTACGCAGCAGCCAACGGCGGCACTAAAGGCGGCGTAATCGAAACCAACTTCCGCGAAGAAACCGAAACCGACCTGTTCGGCGAACAAGCCGTATTGTGCGGTGGCGCAGTTGAATTGGTGAAATGCGGCTTTGAAACTTTGGTTGAAGCCGGCTATGCTCCAGAAATGGCCTACTTCGAATGTCTGCACGAGCTGAAACTGATCGTTGACCTGATGTACGAAGGCGGTATTGCCAACATGAACTACTCCATTTCCAACAATGCCGAATACGGTGAATACGTTACCGGCCCTGAAGTAGTGACTCCTGCAACCAAAGCAGCGATGAAAAAAGCACTGTACCGTATTCAAAGCGGCGAATATGCCAAAATGTTCATCCAAGAAGGCGCGACCAACTACGCCAGCATGACTGCCCGTCGCCGTCTGAACGCCGACCACCAAATCGAAAAAGTGGGTGCACAACTGCGTTCTATGATGCCTTGGATCGCTAAAAACAAACTGGTTGACCAAGACAAAAACTAATCTGTCTTTCAAGCAAATGAAACCTGCCTGATCACTCAGGCAGGTTTTTTATAATTTTAAAACCCAATACACTATAAATCTCACTCAACAAGGCCGTCTGAAAACAATATAAACAACATTTAAACTCCAAACTCAATAAGCCGTCTTTTATGGTTCTCCTAGAATTTCCTTTTAAAAAAACATATTACGAAATAAACGACCATTTCCCATACCTACTCTGTCTGCAAAAAACAACGTTTCCCAACAAAATACGCCTAAAACAAGAGGAAAATTTGTTTTCTTAAGCCATAACCTTTATATTATGGTTATGGAATCGTTGAAACAGAACGATATCGTAATAAGAAGAACGAATGCTCGCTTCTTCACACTTAAAAAAGGAAAACAGCAATGAAAAAATCCCTGATTGCCCTGACTTTGGCGGCTCTACCTGTTGCAGCTATGGCTGACGTAACTCTGTACGGTCAAATCAAAGCCGGTGTTGAAGTATCCAAAGTAAAATTGGGTGAAAAAACCGCTACTGCACTGGGTAAAGAGAAAAGCTCTAAAACTGCTACTGAAATCGCTGACTTCGGTTCACGCATCGGCTTCAAAGGCCACGAACACTTGGGCAGCAACTTGAATGCTATCTGGCAAGTTGAACAAAACACTTCTATCGCCGGTGGCGACAAAGAGTGGGCTTCTCGCGAATCTTTCATCGGTTTGGAAGGTGGCTTCGGTAAAATTCGTGCCGGTAAATTGAACTCTACTGTTAAAGACTCTAGCGACAACGTTGACCAATGGGAAAGCAGCAACGGTGCTTTGAATATGTCTGTATTTACCCGTGTTGACAAACGTGCAGTGTCTGTACGTTACGACAGCCCTGTATTCTCAGGCTTCAGCGCAAGCGTACAATACACTCCACGTGACAACGCTAACCCTTCTGACAAATACGCTCACAAAGTTCCTTCTCGTGACACTTACTACGCTGGCCTGAACTACGAAAACTCTGGTTTCTTCGGTCAATACGCTGGTGGTTTCCGTAAAAACTCTGTAGATGTTAAAGACGGTCACGTACAACGTTTGGTAGCTGGTTACGATGCTAACAACCTGTTTGTATCTGTAGCTGGTCAATACGCTAAAAACTGGGAAACTTTGGGTGATTACGCTCAAGCCCAATCTAACGGTGTTGTAACTGATGATATGCGCACTGCTGGTACTAACGCTTCTAACGTAGTATTTGGTACTGCTGCTGGTTTGGATGGCAAAGGTGTTGAAACTGTTGAAGTTGCTGCTACTGCCGCTTACCGCGCTGGTAACGTAACTCCTCGCGTTTCTTACGCTCACGGCTTCAAAGCTAAAGTTGACGGTCAAAAACTGAAAGGCACTCAATACGACCAAGTTATCGTTGGTGCTGACTACGACTTCTCTAAACGTACTACCGCTCTGGTTTCTGCCGGCTGGTTGCGTGGTGCTGAGTCTGGCCCTCACAAAGTTGAAACCATCTCTGGTTTGGTTGGCCTGCGTCACAAATTCTAATCTTCGGATTAGTATGAAAAAGAGCCTGTTTTATGCAGGCTCTTTTTTTATTCTATTCCCTACCCTCAACGAAAATTGATTTAAGCGTTGATATATAAAAAGGCCGTCTGAAACCAATTAGTTTCAGACGGCCTTTAGTCTATCTATCCCTATTGCCAAATGACAATAAGGTCAACAAACAAGCTCTTTATTTTTCATTCAAAATCTTACCGACGATCTCGCCCACATCTTTGGACAAATCTTCTTGTGCATAGATGCGTTGCAACTCTTTGGTCATGACGGCTTTTCGAGTGGCTTCCAATTTGTTGCAGATGTTGAAAGCCTGCACCAGTCGGGCGGCAACCTGTGGGTTAAAGTGGTCGATTTCCATCACTTTATCAGCAATAAAACGGTATCCACTACCATCTTCTGCATGGAAGTGCGGAATATTACGACTGAAGCTCATCAATAAAGAACGGGCTTTATTTGGATTTTCGATACTGAACTTAGGATGACTCAAGGCCGTCTGAACTTGCTGTAAAGTATCTTTGCGGCGACTTGAGGCAATCAGAGCAAAGTATTTGTCCATTACTAAAGCATCATCTGCGAATTTATCGGCAAATTGTGTCAACAAACGATTGCGGATTTCGCTTTCATTGCTGTTGATTGCGGATAAGATACCCCATTCGTGGGTCATGTTTTGCGCCATTGCTTCGTAATTTTCCGCAACGTGTTCGATATGCGCTGCGTCAGCACGAAGGATAAATGCCCTGCAAGCATTGCGCAAAGTGCGCCAGCCGGCCAATTCCGGGCTGTATTCATAACGAACAGCAGCATCAGCCTGGTTTTCTTGCTCGGCAGCTTGACGGTTCAGCTCGCGCCATTGAGGCAGGAACTTGACGGCAACGGCATTGAGCAAGACTTCTCGCGCTTGATGAACCTGAATCGGATCAATATTTTCCTCTTCCGCCCATACATCGGTTTCAGACGGCATTTGCAGCAAAATGGCACGGAATGCTGGATCGAAGTCACTGGAAACCACCAAAGCCAAAGCGTCCATCAATGCTTTGTGTTCCGGCAAAGGACGGCCTTCCGCCAATGCCTGACGGTTAGCGTTAATGGCACGATGGTACAGGGTTTGAGCAGCTTCCCAACGGGCAAATTCATTTTCATCTGCCGCCAGCAAAGTGGCCAATTCTTGCTCGCTGTACGGATAGTTCAGGGTAACCGGTGCAGAAAAATCTCGCAACAGAGACGGGATAACCGGCTCATTGACGCCGCCCAAGACAAAAGTCTGCTCAGCTTCAGTCAATACCAAAACCGCCTCTTTCACCCGTTTGCCTTGATATTCAAATTCAACCGCTTCGCCTTTTTCATTCAGCAAACCGGTTTTGACCGGAATCATCATCGGCTGTTTGTCCGCCATATCGGGTGTAGCCGGAATGGTTTGTTTGATGGTCAATTCAAACGCACCATCTTTCAGACGGCCTTGAGTATCTAAACCCGGCGTACCGGCTTGGCTATACCACAAAGCGAACTGATCAAGATTGATGCCGTTTGCGTCTGCCATTGCGGCACGGAAATCATCACAAGTCACAGCCTGACCGTCGTGGCGTTGGAAATACAGCTTCATGCCTTTTTGGAAGCCCTCTTCTCCGAGCAAGGTGTGATACATGCGCACGACTTCCGCACCTTTTTCATAAACGGTCATGGTGTAGAAGTTGTTCATCTCCTCATAGCTGGCCGGGCGGACAGGATGCGCAGTCGGTCCCGCATCTTCAGGGAATTGGAACAAGCGCAGCATACGGACATTGTCGATACGACGTACCACGCGGCTGGCTCGGTCGCCGGAAAACTCTTGATCACGGAATACGGTCAAACCTTCTTTCAGCGACAATTGGAACCAATCGCGGCAGGTCACGCGGTTGCCTGTCCAGTTGTGGAAATATTCGTGGCCGACGACAGATTCGATGCCTTCAAAGTCGGTATCAGTCGCGGTACGGCTGTTGGCCAGCACAAACTTGGTGTTGAAAATATTCAAACCTTTGTTTTCCATCGCACCCATATTGAAATCGCCCACGGCAACGACCATGAAAATATCCAAGTCGTATTCCAAACCGAAGCGTGTCTCGTCCCATTTCATCGCATTTTTCAACGATTCCACTGCAAACCCGACTTTAGGTTTGTCTGTCTCCGTGGTGTAGAACTCGATTTTGACCTTACGGCCGCTCATGGTCGTAAAATAATCTTCCGTTACCGCCAAATCGCCTGCTACCAAAGCAAACAGATAGCTCGGTTTGGCAAACGGATCTTCCCATTTCACCCAATGACGGCCGTCTGAAAACTCGCCGCCATCGATTTTATTGCCGTTAGACAACAACACCGGATAGCGTTTTTTGTCTGCAACGATGGTGGTGGTAAATTTAGACATGACATCCGGACGGTCAATATAGAACGTAATTTTGCGGAAACCTTCCGGTTCGCATTGGGTAAACAGGTTGCCGCCGGAAGCATACAGACCCATCAGAGATTTGTTCTCAGCCGGCAAAATTTCGGTTTCCACTTCCAGAGTGAAGTTTTCAGACGGCACGCCTGCAATCGTCAGTTTTTCGTCTTCCAACACATAATCTACGGCCTGGCCGTTTACTTTCACAGACAGCAGTTTTGCCGAACCATCCAATACCAACGGCTCCCCTGCTCTTTCAGGTTGAACGGTCAGACTGGATTTGACGATGGTTTGCGGTTCTAAAATATCGAAATGCAGGTCGGTTTTCAGAATACGGTACGCTGGCGCGGCGTAGTCTTTCAAATAATGGATGGTTTTGCTCATTTGTTCTCTTTCAGAGTCATGCGGTAAATAGATGAAGCATATCGTTTCATCTAGCCTAAATTCAAGTGTTTTCGGAAAAAAAGCCGTCTGAAACCTAAAATTTCAGACGGCCTCCCTATTCAGGCAGCAAATCTAGTTGCCTGTCATTGCCAACTTACCACTGATACAGCGCACCGGCACCCACACCGACATGACCGTCGGTATTGGCCGAGAAGTTGCCTTTGACAATCCAGTTGCCGCCGTCGCTCATCGCAGACACGCCGATGGCCATGGCAGACTGGCCGCCATAGTAGCCGCTGCCGACACCGATACCGGTCGCACCCGGACGGGTTACTTGAGGAATCGAGCCTTGGGCAATCGCACCGGCCACACCCGCGTAGGCTTTCTTGCCTACTTGGTTGATGTTGTTCTGCAACTCGGTACCCAAACCGATCAACTGGTTCACGTTTGCCGCATCTGTACCGTCTTTACCCGGAGCTACATTGGTAATGCGTTGGCCGCCGTTGTTCAGACCGACAGGAGACAATTTGACTTGGTTGTTCGGATTGTTTTCAGTCGGTGCAGCGATGGTTACGCCATCGTTGTTGACCACGGTATTGCCTGCGGTCAGACCATCTTTGTTCAACGCAACTTTATCACCGACTTTCACGCCGTCGTTATTCATCACAGTATCGCCTGCTTTGAATGTATCGGCATTCACTGTCTTCACGCTAATCTCGTCAGCCAACTTCAGTTGAGCGCCACCGGCTACGGTTTCGCTGATGATGTTGCTGTCGCCTTTAACGTTGATGGTGTCGCCCAACGCGTAGTTGTTGTTGCCGGTCGTACCGCCGAAGTTAATGCCTTTGGCAATCGTCGCAGCATTGTTGGCTACGTTTTGGTTGGTTGCGTACAACTGGCTGCCGTTGACGGCATCTTTGCTGTTGGCATTGATGTCGCCATCCGCTACGTTGGTTACTTTGTTGCCCGCATTGTCCAAGCCGTCTTTCGTCAGGTTTACCTTGCCTGCTTTCAAGCCATCTTTGTTCAATGCAACATCGTCACCCACTTTGACACCGTCAGCATTCACTGCGGTATCGCCGGCTTTCACGCTGTCAACATCCAAGTCTTTATCGGTTGCCACCTCGTAAACAGTTTGACCCTTGTCGCCTGTTTTCTGAGTCACAACGATGTTCTTACCTTGAACGACTTCAGTCTTAGATGCAGCGGCAGCTTGTTTCAGTTGAGAAACATTGACTGCATCGGTGTCATCCGTACCGGCTGCAACGTTGGTAATCTTATTGCCGCCATTGTCCAAGCCGTCTTTAGTCAGGTTTACCTTGCCTGCTTTCAAGCCGTCTTTGTTCAATGCAACATCATCGCCAACTTTCACACCGTCATTATTCATCACGGTATCGCCTGCGGTAACACTGTCTACTTTCAAGTTTTTATCGGTAGCCACTTTGTAAATGGTTTGGCCATTGGCGCCGACATCCTGAGTAACAACAATGTTATCGCCTTGAACGACTTCAGTCTTAGCCGCAGCCGCAGCTTTGTTCAACTGAGCAACATTCACCGCATCAGTATCATCGGTACCAGCCGCAACATTGGTAATCTTGTTGCCGCCGTTGTTCAAGCCAGCTTTAGTCAGGTTGACATCACCAACTTTCACGCCGTCAGTATTGACTGTGGTGTCACCGGCTTTCACGCTGTCAACTGCCAAGTCTTTAGCCAATTTGACTTCCAACTTATCAGAGCCATTCGCTACAACGCCGATATTGCCGTCTGAAAGTTTGGCTGCATCGGTTTGACCGCCAACAATATTCAGCTTCGTACCCGGTTTGCGTTCAACGTCTTTGCCACTGTCGCCGCCGAAAGTCAAAGGCAGATTGGCAGTTGCATTAACGGCTTTGATTGCATCGTGGATATTGTTCTCACCAGTACCGCCAATATCGGTCATGCTGATGTTGCCGCCATTATTGGCTGCATTACCACCCAATACATTCACCAACTGATCTTGGGCCGCATTCAACTGCTCTTCAGTCGCCGCACGTTTGCCTTGGGCAAAGTCGCTGCCGCCCAAAGTCGTATTGCTCAAGCCGCTGACTTCGCCTTTATCACCATCGATTTTTACCGGAGCCGCTTGACCGACATTCAATACATCGGCCAGTTTCAGCTGTGCACCACCGGCTACGGTTTCGCTGATGATGTTGCTGTCGCCTTTGACATTGATGGTGTCACCCAATGCGTAGTTGTTGCTGCCGGTGGTACCGCCGAAGTTGATGCCTTTGGCGATATTGGCGGCGTTGGTCGCGACGTTTTGGTTGGTCGCAAACAGTTGGCTGCCGTTGACGGCGTCTTTGCTGTTGGCATTGAGGTCGCCGTCAGCTAC
>NZ_JBQCUB010000014.1:22177-29231 GCF_051963655.1 Neisseria sp. P0001.S007
TCAACGGTGGTTTGGGCATCCACACCTTTTTGGATTTCGGCTTTGGTGCCGTCAGCCAAGTCGATGCTGTAGTCGGTTGTGACTGCACCATCGGCTGCAGTTGTAGTATTGGAAGTCAAATTCAAAGCATTGGAAACTTGTACCGTTGCTTTATCTGCGCTGACGGTATAAGTGGTTTCTTTGCCTGAAGTTGTTTTATTAACGTGCGCGTTACTGCCTGCCTCCACCTTAGTTGTGGTCTTGGCATTATTGATGGCATTGGCTACATCACCGGCAGTCGCTACACCGGCAGTCGGTGCGGACACTGTGCCATTATTATCGACAGACAATGTGCCTTGAGTGACATTGATTTGAACTTTTGATGCATTCTCGCCATCGGTGATTGCAACAGTCGTCAAATTGCCATCGGCGTAGTTGACTGTACCGTTGTTGTTGATACGAGATTTGTCTGTACCGTTTTGTTGGATATTGTGTCCAACATTGTTCATAACGGTGTACAGCTGGCTACCATTGACCGCATCGGTCGAAGTGGCGGAAATACGGCCTGCGGCAACATTGTGAATTTGGCGTTCATTGCCTGCGCTGCCTACAGAAACCGCGCCTGTTTTAGCGGATGAAGAAGCTGCATAGCTGACATTAGTCGTCGTACCGCTATCGTTTTTGAATGTTGCATTTTTAGCTGTTGCATCAAAATTATTGGCAGTGCCAACAGCACCATTACCCAAT
This sequence comes from Neisseria sp. P0001.S007, assembly GCF_051963655.1. Lineage (NCBI taxonomy): Bacteria > Pseudomonadati > Pseudomonadota > Betaproteobacteria > Neisseriales > Neisseriaceae > Neisseria > Neisseria sp. P0001.S007. The sequence goes on from NZ_JBQCUB010000014.1 coordinate 22,904, forward strand.
GCAACAGAGCTACCGATCGTAGTCGTCGCGCCACTACCCAAAGCAACTGAATCGCTTCCAGTCGCTTTTGCATTATTACCACCGGCAAAACTATTCTGCCCGGCAGCTTGGGCTGAGGAACCAATAGCAGTGGAATAAAGGCCTGAACTGTTTGCCTGCTTACCAATGGCGATAGAATAAGCTTGCGTTGTCTGTGCCTGATGACCGATTGCAACAGAATCATCACCGACTGCATTTGACAAATAGCCCATTGCCGTACCGTTATTTTGTGCTGCTGCCCTTGCACCGACAACGGTTGCATTTCCATAGTTGGCTCTACTGTGAGCACCAACGACTACAGAGTAATTGTAATTATTTTCCGTATTCAAACCTATGGCGATAGAACCTGTACCGCGGGAATTAGCATTAGAGCCTAAGGCAACAGCGCCAACAGTTCCCGAAGTTACCGTTGCATTTGGACCAACAGCAACAGAATCTTCGCCAAGTACGTTGGCATTATGACCCAAGGAAACACTACCCGTCGCACCAGTGCTTGTTGCCGCATTTGGTCCGATAGCAATTGAATTGGTTGCTTTTGCACCGTCATTGTTCCAGTTTTTCGTACCGTCAGTTTTGCCTTCTTCTGACTTAACAGAGAAATAGCGGACACGCTCAATTGCACTCAATACACCATAAAGTTGAGAGCCGTTGATGGCATCAGTAGAAGTAGCAGAAATATCGCCGGGGGATACATTGATGATTTGACGTTCGTAACCTTTAGAACCAACAGACACAACATCACCGGCATCGGTAGTTTGACCGCCTGCCCAAGTGTAGGTTACACCCATAATTTCGCGTTGAACGTATGCCTGACCTTCTTTATCGGTTTTAGAAGCCGTACCCAAAGCCACAGAGTTCAGCAGAGTTGCTTTTGCACCTGTACCCAAAGCTACACCGCCAAAGGCAGTCGCCTGAGATTTGGTACCGATAGCCAGAGACAAATCGGCAGATGAATTAGACTGCACACCTAATGCAACAGAACCTTGACCGGCAATAGTATTACCATAAGAACCGCTATACATCGTATCACCAGTCATCTCTTTATAAATATCACGCAGACTTTTACCGCTCAGCGTATATTCACCGGTCTTTGCACCTTTTTCATTATATTTGATGAATTTATCCGTTGCATTGCCAGAATATCGAGTACCACCTACCGAATCTAAATCATCACCACCAATAGCAACAGATGAATTACCATTAGCCAAGACATTGCCGCCAACCGCAATAGATTGGTCTCCCTTTGCCCACGCACCCTCAGGTCTGCCCTGTGGATCAACACGGTTACCTGAACCAATAGCAATAGACTGAGTTATCTTAGAACTACTTGAATCGCCTACTCGAGCCGTATTACCAATAGCAATATTATTGTGCGTTACATTCACATTCATAATATTTTGCGAAAGAACCCCAGATGCACGTCCAATAGCAATCGTACCAAGTCCGGTTGCATTCGCGTCTGCACCAAGTGCAATAGCACTTGATGCTGCATTACCCGAAGCTGGAGAATTTGCCACTGCACTTTTACCGATGGCAATGGTATTTCCAGTTTGAGCTTGGGCTGAATTACCTATGGCGATAGACTCACTTTGATAACCCACTGCATTGGTACCGATTGCAATGGCATTTTGCGCATTGGCTGCAGCCTGACTGCCGCTGCCAATTGCAATGCCGTCTTGACCTCTTGATGTGCTGGATTGGCCCAAAGCCATTGAGCCTATACCAAATGCTTGCGCCGAATTACCCAATGCTGTTGTGCTCGTATTATCAGCAAGAGCATTCTTACCTACCGCTGTCGCTTGCGTACCATTTGCTTTGGAATCTGCACCCAGTGCTGTTGAATCTGCAGAAACAGCATTGGCACTTTTACCTATCGCTGTTGCATTTGAACTACTTGCACTTGTATCTGCACCCATCGCAACAGCATGATTTTGAGTAGCCTTGGCATTTGTACCAACAGCAAGGCTGTTATTATGTGTTGCATTTGCACTCGTACCTACCGCAACTGCACCGTTAGCCGTAGCATTGGCTGATGCTCCTACTGACAGAGCACCAATACCGGTCGCTGTTGCACCACTAACCGCAGTCGCACTGGTTACAGCATCAAATTCAATTTTTCCTCGTGCTGCAGTTGCCGCATACGAATTACCTGCACCCAAAAGAGCTGCCGAAATCACTGTCAATCTGAAAACTGTCGCAATACCATTTTTACCGGATTTGGTAGATACATCTGCACTGTTTTGTTCTGCAGACGATTTCACTCGGCCTTTGGCCAATTCGGAAGTTACGACAAAAGATTGAATCGTACGGTTCCAAACAACTTTAAATATCTTATTCATAGGTGTGTCTTTCTCTTTTTATGATAGGTAAAAGCGTGAGCATGAGCATGACGCTACTTTAAGAATTTATGCAGGGGTTTCCCAGCAAAATGCTTGTCTCAAGCTGACGTTTATTGTCACTTTGAGACGAAATTTAGGCTTTTGACTATCCCGCAACGGTATAGTATTTCATACTTACAAAATATCCGCTAGTCTAAAATATCAACCGATTATCTTTAATTTTTAAACAAAATCATGACGTTTGAACAGAAAAACTAATCATCAAAAGTTCTCCAGTCATGTTTTTATTAATAAGCGTAATGTTGTATTCCGTCGACAAGTCATCAGCAATCACAGTAATCATGCAAGCAACGTGCCAATTGCTCGGAATTTTATTTAAAATGAATTGTTTTCTAAAAAATGGAAAAGGCCGTCTGAAAGATTTCAGACGGCCTTTGATGAAATGATTTTGAACAATTGCTTGCTTGAATAATTTGTTTTTTGAGCTATCAATAAAATTGGCAATATGCTTTTAATACGTCATAGAAAGAATACGCATATCCCTACTTATACAAACGCGGATGGTTTTACAAACCGAATACGGTAATATCGCCCTTGCCTTGACGAATCAGCTCAGTGCCATCGGTCATATCGATAACCGTCGTCGGCTCAGTACCGCACCAGCCACCATCAATAACCAAATCAACAGCATGCTCAAGACGGTCTCGGATTTCGTATGAATCGGTCAATGGCTCTTCGTCTTCGGGCAGCATGAGGGTGCAGCTTAAAATAGGTTCGCCCAATTCTTGCAAAAGCGCCAAGGCAGTGGCGTTGTCGGGAACACGCAGGCCGATGGTTTTACGTTTTGGGTGAAGCGTGCGATTGGGTACTTCTTTGGTTGCCTGCAGGATAAAGGTATAACTGCCGGGCGTAGCTGCTTTGAGCTGGCGAAATTGGGCATTATCTACTTTGGCATAAGTACCCAATTCGCTCAAATCGGCACACATCAGGGTCAGATGGTGTTTTTGATCGATTTTACGAATCGCGAGAATGCGTTCCATCGCGTTTTTGTCGCCGAGTTTGCAACCTAGCGCATAGCAGGAATCCGTAGGGTAAACGATAACGCCACCACCGCGGACAATATCGGCGGCTTGCTTGATGAGGCGGTCTTGGGGATTATCGGGATGGATGGCGAAAAATTGTGCCATGTTTTTTTCCTTATCATTCTAATGGTTTGTTGTTTGACATTTTAAAACTTATTTGGCCGTCTGAATATTGGATTTCCACCACCATGAATGGATTTAGCCTTAGCTACAACACGGCTGACCCAGTGATACCTTATATATAATTTTGATTTACCGGCCGATATCGAAAGTCAATTTAATACACTATATAATGCGTTATTTTGTTTGAAAGTCATCTCAATGTCTGCTTCTTCCCTACCTTCCCGCCGCTTGTCTGTTGCACCCATGCTCGATTGGACAGACCGACACTATCGCTTTATGGCGCGACAAATTACACGCAATGCTTGGCTTTATAGCGAAATGGTCAATTCAGGCGCGGTGGTTTACGGAGATAAAGACCGCTTTTTGAGTTTCAACGAAGGCGAGCAACCGGTAGCTTTACAGCTTGGCGGCTCAGATCCGCATGATTTGGCAATCGCTGCCAAAGCGGCTGAAGCGTATGGCTATAATGAAGTCAACCTAAATTGCGGCTGCCCCAGCCCACGCGTTCAAAAAGGCGCTTTCGGCGCTTGCCTGATGAATGATGTAGATTTAGTGGCAGATTGTTTGAACGCGATGCAGGATGCAGTTGAAATTCCGGTGACGGTCAAACACCGCATCGGCGTAGACAGACAGACAGAATATCAAGTCGTGGCAGATTTTGTAGGCACGCTTCGCGAAAAAACAGCCTGCCGCACATTTATCGTCCATGCACGCAATGCTTGGCTGGACGGTTTATCCCCAAAAGAAAACCGCGAAGTCCCGCCACTCAAATATGAATACGTCTACCGTTTGAAACAAGAGTTTCCCGACTTAGAAATTTTGATTAACGGCGGCATCACAACCAACGAAGAAATCACCGAGCATCTGAAATTTGTCGATGGCGTCATGATCGGGCGCGAGGCTTATCACAATCCAATGCTGATGCGCGATTGGGATGCGCTGTTTTATAACGACGCACACGAACCAATCCAATACGCAGATTTAGCAGCTTGGCTATACGCATACAGCCGCGAACAAATCGCCTCAGGACGCGGCACCATCCTACGCCACATCGTCCGCCATGCCCTAGGCTTGATGCACGGCCTAAAAAATGCCCGCACTTGGCGCCGTATGCTCTCAGATGCCGCCTTGCTGAAAGACAACGACGGCAGCCTGATTCTAGACGCATGGAAAGAAGTCGAACGCGCAAATATTTGGGACTAAAGCCATATCGTGCGAATAAATGAGAGGCCGTCTGAAACATCAAATGATGTTTCAGACGGCCTTTTAAATTGCAACAGACTGCTAAAGATATATTCATTTCTCTTTAGCTACTATGATGATTAATTCATCGAATAAACCCAACACATAATCTAAGCATAAAAAAATGCGGCCTAAATAGGCCGCATTTACTTTGCTTCGTCTTTTCAGACGGCCTTTTCAGGCCGTCTGAAAGTCAGATTACCATTGGTAACCAACTGCTGCGGTAGCACCGAAGTGACCACGTGAGTTGCCGGAAGCAGTACCTTTGATGATCCAGTTACCACCATCGGAGATGCTAGAGAAGCCGACAGCGTAACCGGTTTCACCGCGGTAGTGACCGCCACCGATAGCCAGCATGCTCTTACCTGGCAAGTAAGCTTGTGGCAGACCGGCAGTAGCCAGAGCTTGAGCCACACCTGCGCGGGCGTTGTTGTCAACCTTGTTCACATTGCTGTTCACATCGCCGAATTTTTGGTTCAGCTGGTCAACGTTAACCGCATCGGTACCTTTCTTACCTGGAGCAACATTTTGGATAGTAGTGTTGCCGGCATCGATACCACCTTGGTTGATGGTTACAGGACCTGCTTTCAGTTCGTTAGTAGTAACACTGTTAACGGTCAGATCAGGGTTCATGCTGACTTTCAGCGCATCGCCGTCTTTCTTAACGAAGATGTTTTGAACTTCTTTCTCTGAAGTCTTACCGGTTGCTTTGTCGAATACTTGAACTTTAGTACCCGCATCACCTTTAATCTGAATAGTGTTATTCAGAGGTTTGGAGATAGAGCCGTCAGTAGTACCAGTCTCGTCAACCAGACCGAAGGTGCCATCAGCATCTTTACCGTCTTTACCATCTTTACCGTCTTTACCATCTTTCACGGTTGCAGTAGAAGTAGAGATGACTTTACCGTCTTTATCGAAGTTGTTGATAGTGATGGTAGAAGTACCTTTAGCTTCATCACGCTCAACTTTACCTTCAGCAGACTTACCGTTGTCACCGGTATCACCTTTAGCTGCAGCTGTACCATCTTTAACAATGGTAGTAGTGGTATTACCTTCGCCATCAGTGATGGTTACAGTGTGAGTGCCGTTGCCGTTGTCTTTAACTTCGGCTTTAGCATTCTTACCGTCTGCACCAGTAGCGCCAGTTGCACCGTCTTTAACGATAGTAGTAGTGGTATTACCTTCGCCATCAGTGATGGTTACAGTGTGAGTGCCATTGCCGTTGTCTTTAACGTCGGCTTTAGCATTCTTACCGTCTTCACCTTTAGCACCGGTATCACCTTTAGCTGCTGCTGTACCATCTTTAACGATAGTAGTAGTGGTATTACCTTCGCCATCAGTGATGGTTACAGTGTGAGTGCCGTTGCCGTTGTCTTTAACTTCGGCTTTAGCATTCTTACCATCTGCACCAGTTGCACCGGTAGCGCCAGTTGCACCGTCTTTAACGATGGTAGTAGTGGTATTACCGTTACCGTCTTTGATCGTTACAGTGTGAGTACCGTT
>NZ_JBQCUB010000014.1:29331-31526 GCF_051963655.1 Neisseria sp. P0001.S007
TTCTTACCGTCTTTAACGATAGTAGTAGTGGTATTACCTTCGCCATCAGTGATGGTTACAGTGTGAGTGCCGTTGCCATTGTCTTTAACATCGGCTTTAGCATTCTTACCATCTTCACCTTTAGCACCGGTATCACCCTTAGCTGCAGCTGTACCATCTTTAACGATAGTAGTAGTGGTATTACCTTCACCATCAGTGATGGTTACAGTGTGAGTACCGTTGCCGTTGTCTTTAACTTCGGCTTTAGCATTCTTACCATCTGCACCAGTTGCACCAGTTGCACCGTCTTTAACGATGGTAGTAGTGGTATTACCGTTACCGTCTTTGATCGTTACAGTGTGAGTACCGTTGCCGTTGTCTTTAACTTCGGCTTCAGCGTTCTTACCGTCTTTAACGATAGTAGTAGTGGTATTACCTTCGCCATCAGTGATGGTTACAGTGTGAGTGCCGTTGCCGTTGTCTTTAACGTCGGCTTCAGCGTTCTTACCATCGGCACCGGTTGCACCAGTTGCGCCGGTATCGCCTTTGGCACCAGTTGCACCGTCTTTAAGGATGGTAGTAGTGGTATTACCGTTACCGTCTTTGATGGTTACAGTGTGAGTACCGTTGCCGTTGTCTTTAACTTCGGCTTCAGCGTTCTTACCGTCTTTAATGATGGTAGTAGTGGTATTACCTTCGCCATCAGTGATGGTTACAGTGTGAGTGCCATTGCCGTTGTCTTTGACTTCGGCTTTAGCATTCTTACCGTCTGCACCGGTATCGCCTTTGGCACCAGTTGCACCGTCTTTAACGATGGTAGTAGTGGTGTTACCGTTACCGTCTTTGATGGTTACAGTGTGGGTACCGTTGCCGTTGTCTTTAACGTCGGCTTCAGCGTTCTTACCGTCGGCACCAGTTGCACCGGTAGCGCCAGTAGCACCGTCTTTAAGGATGGTAGTAGTGGTGTTACCGTTACCGTCTTTAATGGTTACAGTGTGGGTACCGTTGCCGTTGTCTTTAACGTCGGCTTCAGCGTTCTTACCATCGGCACCGGTTGCACCAGTTGCGCCGGTATCGCCTTTGGCACCAGTTGCACCGTCTTTAAGGATGGTAGTAGTGGTGTTACCGTTACCGTCTTTGATGGTTACAGTGTGGGTACCGTTGCCGTTGTCTTTAACGTCGGCTTCAGCGTTCTTACCGTCGGCACCAGTTGCACCGGTAGCGCCAGTAGCACCGTCTTTAAGGATGGTAGTAGTGGTGTTACCGTTACCGTCTTTAATGGTTACAGTGTGGGTACCGTTGCCGTTGTCTTTAACGTCGGCTTCAGCGTTCTTACCATCGGCACCGGTTGCACCAGTTGCGCCGGTATCGCCTTTGGCACCAGTTGCACCGTCTTTAAGGATGGTAGTAGTGGTATTACCGTTACCGTCTTTGATGGTTACAGTGTGAGTACCGTTGCCGTTGTCTTTAACTTCGGCTTCAGCGTTCTTACCGTCTTTAATGATGGTAGTAGTGGTATTACCTTCGCCATCAGTGATGGTTACAGTGTGAGTGCCATTGCCGTTGTCTTTGACGTCGGCTTTAGCGTTCTTACCGTCTACACCGTCTTTACCATCTTTACCGTCTTTAACGATGGTAGTAGTGACTGAGCCATCACTTTCATTAGTAATAGTGATGGTATGAGTACCGTCATTGTTATTTACAACTTCGCCAGTGACGCTGCTGCCTTTTTCACCAGTATCACCTTTGTCGCCTTTTTCGCCTTTAGCGCCGGCTTCACCTTGGTCACCTTTGTCGCCTTTTTCGCCTTTAGCGCCGGCTTCACCTTGGTCACCTTTGTCGCCTTTTTCGCCTTTAGCGCCGGCTTCACCTTGGTCACCTTTGTCGCCTTTTTCGCCTTTAGCGCCGGCTTCGCCTTGGTCACCTTTGTCGCCTTTTTCGCCTTTAGCGCCGGCTTCACCTTGGTCACCTTTGTCGCCTTTTTCGCCTTTAGCGCCGGCTTCACCTTGGTCACCTTTGTCGCCTTTTTCGCCTTTAGCGCCGGCTTCACCTTGGTCACCTTTGTCGCCTTTTTCGCCTTTAGCGCCGGCTTCACCTTGGTCACCTTTGTCGCCTTTTTCGCCTTTAGCGCCGGCTTCACCTTGGTCACCTTTGTCGCCTTTTTCGCCTTTAGCGCCGGCTTCACCTTGGTCACCTTTGTCGCCTTTTTCGCCTTT
>NZ_JBQCUB010000015.1:0-23031 GCF_051963655.1 Neisseria sp. P0001.S007
TGGGCAGCACCGGTAATCATGTTTTTAACGTAGTCGGCGTGGCCCGGGCAGTCTACGTGTGCGTAGTGACGGGTTTCGGTTTCGTATTCTACGTGAGAGGTATTAATGGTAATACCACGAGCTTTTTCTTCAGGAGCGTTGTCGATTTGGTCGTAAGCTTTTGCAGCGCCACCGAATTTTTTAGCCAAAATAGTAGTCAAAGCAGCAGTCAGAGTGGTTTTACCATGGTCAACGTGACCGATGGTGCCAACGTTTACGTGCGGTTTGCTACGTTCAAATTTTTCCTTAGCCATGGCAATATCCTATAATCTAAGCTTTTTGAAAATAAAGGGTAATAATGAGATGGTGCCCATGGGCAGATTTGAACTGCCGACCTCTCCCTTACCAAGGGAGTGCTCTACCCCTGAGCTACATGGGCGAAATTATTTGGAGCGGGTGAAGGGAATCGAACCCTCACCGTAAGCTTGGAAGGCTTCTGCTCTACCATTGAGCTACACCCGCATACTCACTTTTTGCTCCAAGTAAGAATTTTTGGTGGAGGGAGAAGGATTCGAACCTTCGAAGCTCGCGCAACAGATTTACAGTCTGCCCCCTTTGACCGCTCGGGAATCCCTCCAAAAGAGAACGCTAGTTTATTGGCAACTCAGATTTCCGTCAAGATTTTTTTTCATTTATTTCTTTAAAAATATCCAAGTTCTTGCTTTTAAACACTATTTATTTAAACTGAATGATTTTTTCGTACTTAGCCATCAGTTCTTCGTGCGTTTCAGGATGCTCTTCATCGATCAAGATACAATCGACAGGGCATACCTGTTGACACTGAGGCTCATCGTAATGGCCTACACATTGCGTACACAAATTTGGATTGATTTCGTAAATTTCTTCACCTTGCGAAATGGCATCATTTGGACATTCCGGTTCGCACACATCGCAGTTAATGCACTCATCTGTAATAAAGAGCGACATTTCTATTTCCTTTTTTCTTAAATTATCAAAACCGATTGGGCGCGGATTATAGCACAAATGACGTCGGAACAATCCGTTTGAAAGAATGTTTTACACCTTGGGAATGATTCTCAAATTCCATACTATTCAGCAACTTGCAAATAGAGCAACAATTCAAACCTACTCATTCCCGCCTTTCCTTCCCGATAAACTTCCAGCCAATCCGGTTTTGCAGGCAGCTTCCCTGCTTCAATATAGACCATTGCCCCATTTTTCAAGTGGCTTTGCAATCGGATAAACAGATTTTGCCAATCTTCCCATGCAAACGGCGGATCAAGGAACACAACATCAAATTTTTCAGACGGCCTTGCCAGATAAGCCATGCCGTCTGAACACACGATTTCTACTTGTTTCAAACCTAATTCACGGATATTTTTCTGAAGCGTTTGAACGGTTTGGCGGTGGTTATCGACCATTACCACTTTTGCCGCATGACGAGAAGCAGCCTCCATTCCCAAAGCACCGCTGCCACTGAATAAATCCAATACTGTTTTGCCGGTTAAATCCTGGCCCAGCCAATTAAACAGTTTTTCACGCACGCTGTCAGGCGTCGGGCGCAGACCATCTGCAGATAAAAATATTAACTTTCGTCCCCTGCATTTCCCACCGATGATGCGTACTTGATTGGTGTGTTTGGAATGTTTGTTGTTTGCCATAATTCTTAAAAGATGCCGAGTTTTCAGACGACCTTAATTATATAGTGAAACTGCTATCAAGCCGTATTTCACTCTATTCTTTTAGAAACAAAAAGGCCGTCTGAAAATCATTTTTCAGACGGCCTTTTTCTACCCAAGCTTTAACCAATTACTCTTTCGGTGCCGGCGGTTCGATCTGTTCTTTCCAGCCGCATTCTTTTTGCGGACAGACTTTTTCCACGCCCCAGCGTTTGGTGGTTTTGATGGTCAAAACCGGCCACGCGCATTTTGGACAGGTTTCTGCAATGGGTGGGTTCCATGTCGCGTAGTTGCAATCCGGATAAGTGCTGCAACTGTAAAACAGTTTGCCGTAGCGGGATTTGCGCTCGACGAGGTTGCCTTTTTTGCATTGTGGGCACTGGACGCCGGTGTCTTTGGGTTTTTCCAACGGCTCGACATGTCTGCATTTCGGATAGTTGGCACAGCCGATGAATTTGCTGCCGGTACGGCTGTATTTGTACACTAGGCGACCGCCGCATTTAGGGCATTCACGTCCGTCGAGTTCGGCTTGTTCTGCTTCCGTTTTGGCGATGCGTTCAGCAGCTTCTTCAGCAGTTTCGTTGACGTTGCGCGTGTAGCTACACTCGGGATAACCGGCACACGCGACGAAACGACCCATTTTACCGAATTTGATTTGCAGTTTGTGTTCGCCGCATTTCGGGCAGGTTTCGTCGAGTTCCTGCGTGGTGAATTTGGCGCGTTCGATACCCTCTTTTTCTTCTACTTGTTTGATAAATGGCTTCCAGAATTTATCCATCACGGGAATCCATTGGCGTTTGCCGTTGGCAATTTCGTCAAGCTGGTCTTCGAGTTTGGCGGTGAAGTGGTAATCGACATATTGGGCGAAGTGTTCGGTCAGGAATTTGTTGACGATGTCGCCTGTGTCGGTGGGCATAAAGCGTTTTTGCTCAAGGGTAACGTATTCGCGGTCTTTGAGCGTGGAGATGATGCTGGCGTAGGTCGAGGGGCGGCCAATGCCGTATTCTTCGAGGGCTTTAACCAGCGTGGCTTCGTTGTAGCGCGGCGGCGGAGTGGTGAAGTGTTGTTCACCGTAAAGTTTGTCTACAGGCAATTTATCGCCTTCACTCATTTCAGGCAGTTTTTTGCCGTCTTCGCTCTCTTCGTCGTCGCTGCTTTCTTCATAAACGCTCAAGAAGCCTGCGAAAGTCTGCACTTGTCCGGTTACGCGGAATACGCCTTTGCCGACGGTAATATCGACGGTGGTTTGGTCGAATTTGGCAGGCGTCATCTGACAGGCGACGGTACGCTGCCAAATCATTTGATAGAGTTTGAACTGGTCTGCGCTCAAGAAGGGTTTGACGCTTTCAGGCGTGCGGTACACGGAAGTCGGGCGGATGGCTTCATGGGCTTCTTGGGCGTTTTTGGATTTGGTTTTGTACTGCTTGGCCGAACTTGGCAGATATTCTTTGCCGATTTTGTTTTCAATGTAATGGCGGATTTCGGTTAACGCTTCATCGGCCAAATTCACGCTGTCGGTACGCATATAGGTAATCAGACCGATGGCTCCCTGCCCTACGTCTATGCCTTCGTAAAGCTGTTGGGCGGTACGCATGGTGCGGTCGGTGGTAAAACCGAGTTTGCGTACGGCATCCTGCTGCATGGTAGATGTGGTGAACGGCGCGGCGGGATTGCGGCTGCGCTTTTTCTTTTCGATGGCGGTAACGACGGCCTCTTTGCCTTCGAGTTCTTTCAACACGTCGGCTTGCGCGGCTTCGTTCGGCAGGTCGAATTGTTCGAGTTTCGCGCCGTTGTATTGGGCGAGTTTGGCGGTAAACTTACTGCGGCCTTTGTGGCTGTCGAGATGTACTGTCCAATATTCTTGCGCTTCAAACGCGCGGATTTCGTTTTCGCGCTCACAAATCAGGCGCAGGGCGGGACTTTGCACGCGGCCCGCGCTCAAACCGCGGCGGATTTTTTTCCATAACAATGGCGAAAGGTTGAAACCGACCAGATAGTCCAAAGCACGACGGGCTTGTTGCGCATCGACCAAATCCATTTCGATTTCGCGCGGATGGGCAACCGCATCGAGCACGGCGTTTTTGGTGATTTCGTGGAACACGACACGCTGCGGCTTAATGTTTTTTAAGCCGCGTTTGGATTTGAGGATTTCCAAAAGATGCCAAGAAATGGCTTCGCCTTCCCTATCCGGGTCGGTTGCGAGGTAGATGTTTTCGGCTTCTTTGGCACCGGCGACGATGGCATCGACGTGTTTGCTGTTGCGGCTGATCAGCTGGTACTTCATGGCAAAGCCATTGTCGGGATCGACTGCTCCGCTTTTCGGAACCAAATCGCGGACGTGGCCGTAAGACGCCAAGATTTCAAAATCACCGCCCAGATATTTTTTCAGGGTTTTGGCTTTGGACGGGGATTCGACGATTAATAGGTTTTTCGCCATTGTTGTTCTCTTTTGGATGTATTGGGTTTATGTTTCAGACGGCCTTTATTATTGAGGCCGTCTGAAAAAAGGTTTAGTGCATCACGTTTTGTCCGGTCAACGCACTCATCAAGTCGTCGCCAATCAGGACGGGCAACTCGCTCTTGTGCATCCACAACACCAGCAATACCAATACTTTGGCGGTATCGAGGGTGATTTCGTCCGATGGAATGTGCATCAGGGCGTGAATGACGATTTCGCGCTGCTCGTAAGTAATTGCGTGCTCGGCAACCAGATACTGCATCAAGCCCATGACTTCCTGCGGCAGGTTTTCAGCTTCTTCACGGCAGAATATGCGCAGGGAATCGCTGTTAAACGGCTCGGCATAAAATTCGGACGTATTGAACAAGACTTCCATCATCATCAATGTGTTGCCGATTTCCGTAGCGTCAAAACCTGCATCTTCCAGCAGGCGACCCAAATCTTCCGGAGGCGGACAGTTGTCGAAATCTTGGAAGTGTTCGATTAAATAGGCAATGACTTCGGTCATGCTGGTTCCTTAAATATAGATAATTTATGCTTTGATGCGCTGGTAACGGCCGCCCGGCAAAGCGGCAACGATACCGTCGAGTTCGTATTCCAAAAGCTGTGCGTATACGTCTGCTGCTGCCGTATTGGTTTGTTGCGCCAAAATATCGGGGTGTATCGGGTCGTAACCCATTGCTTCCAATAAAGCGCTTGTTGATGGGGCGGCAGGAGGGTTTTCAGACGGCCTTTGCGGTTCATCCGCTATTGTTTTGGGTTGCAGACGTTTGGTTTGGTCGTTTTTCGGTTTGACCGTCTTATTTATAGAATATGATGGAACAGACGTATTTTGCAATAGCTGCGGACATTCGTGAAGAATATCGTCCAAACATTCCACCAATTTTGCTCCGTCTTTAATCAGCTTGTGGCAGCCTTTGCTGTGCGGATTGTCTATCGAACCGGGTACCGCCATCACTTCGCGCCCCATCTCCGCCGCCAGCTTGGCAGTAATCAATGAGCCGGATTCCAATGCCGCTTCGACCACCAATGTCAGCTGCGATAATGCGGCAATCAGACGGTTGCGGCGAGGAAAATTGCCTGCAAACGGGCGTGTGTCTAAAGGGAACTCGCTGACAATCAATCCTTTTTCAGCGATTTCATAAGCAAGGTTTTTATTGGACGGCGGGTAAATGCGGTCTATACCGGTTCCCCAGACGGCGATGGTGCCACCATCTGCCTGCAATGCGCCCTGATGGGCGGCGGTATCGATACCCGAAGCCATACCCGATACGACGGGAATGCCTTTTTCACTCAACGCTCTGCCGAAATCTTTGGCAATCCGCATGGCCTGAGGCGTGGCATGGCGGCTGCCGACAATCGCGGCAGAAGGTGTGTGCAGCAGTCCTGCATTGCCGCGCAAAAACAAGACCGGCGGCGCGGTAATGCCTTGTGTCAGCATTTCGGGGAAATCATCATCTTGCAGCAGCAACAGACGGCAACCGTCCTGCATTTCCCATTGTAAAGCGGCTTCGGCAGACTGCTGCGCCAAAGCCCGTTTGTCCGCATTGCGCCATGACTCGGCCGCCTGTTTATGGCGTACCAACGCAGCAATTTTGTCTGCCGGCGCACTCAAGGCAGCTTGTGCGCTACCGAATTGCTGCAACAGCACCAAAAAACTTTCTGCGCCGATATAGGGCGTAAATGCCAGTTGCAACCAAGCAAAACGCTCGTTTTCCGTCATCAATCTGTTCCCTTTTCGTAATGGTTTTTCAGACGGCCTGAAGTAAATTAAGGCCGTCTGAAAATTTTATTGGTATAAAACTTTTGTCGGCCCAAAATGTAAAACAACAATGCCGGGCCATATCATTATTTTTTATCAAATATTGCTTATCCAAGCAAACCGTCAAATGACGATGCCGTCTGAAAAACCTGATGGCTTTCAGACGGCCTCTTTTGTGTTTGAACCGATATTGCACTTATTCTTCGGATTTGTCGGCGCTGCGGCGCGATACGCTGATACCGAGTTGTTTGAGTTTGCGGTAAAGGTGCGTACGCTCCAAACCGACCTTTTGCGCCACACGGCTCATATTTTGGCCTTCTTGGGCAATGTGGTACTCAAAGTAACGGCGCTCGACTTCTTCCCTCAATTCGCGCAAAGGCATATTGAAATTGAAGCCACCGATGATTTCTGTCGCCGTTGCATTTTCCTTCTGACCCAAAGCCGCGGCAACGGCCTGATCGTCCACTTCTTTGCCGTCCGATTCCAACATGATGTTTTTCACCGTTTCGGCAAGCTGGTCGTAATTGCCCGGCCAATCGTATTGGCGCAAAACCACCAACGCGCTGTCGCTGAATTTTACCGGCTGGATTTTTTGACTTTCGGCCAAATCGGTCATGATGCGGTTGATTAAAAAGACGATGTCGTCCGGTTGGCTACGCAAAGAAGGGATATTGATACGCTCTTTCAACAACTCCGCCAGTCGGCCGGTAACGACGTCATCGGCGCTCTCGCCGCGCTTAAAGCCGCATGAAGCAATCACACGGACATTGTAGCGGTCGGCTTTTTCAAGCAAGAAAGCGATGCCGTTTTGGATGTTTTTGCTGTAACGGGCAATATCGCCGACATACAAAATACCGCCCGATGCTTTTTGCAACAGCTCCAACGGCGTATCGACAATGTGTTCGACACGTTCGGTTGCCACCCAAGGCGTACCGCTTTTATGCAGATAGCGGGCGACAATTTCAAACGGCGAGCCTGCCTCACCGGCCAACAACAGCGGGCGGTTGTGTTTGGCGGCCGCTTCAATGCTGCCGTTCATTTCTTGAATGACGGGGCTGTTGCCCAGTTTGTCCAAAGTCATGCCGGAGGCCGTCTGAACTTCGCCATGTTTCAAGGCGCGTTCTACTGCGGACAAGAGTTTTTGCAGGGCAATCGGTTTTTCCAGAAAATCGAGCGCGCCGATTTTGGTGGCTTCAACCGCGGTGTCAATGCTGGCATGACCGCTCATCATAACAACAGGCATATTGAGTTGGCCGTTTTTCGCCCACTCTTTCAACAAAGTGATGCCGTCGCAATCGGGCATCCAAATGTCCAGCAACACCATGGCCGGACGCGTTTGATAACGCAATTGGCGCGCTTCTTCGGCATTTTCGGCCAAAGTAACGGTATAGCCTTCGTCTTGAAGGATTTCGGAGAGCAGGTCGCGGATGCCTACTTCATCATCTACAATCAAAATATCACTGCTTCGCATAAGTTTCTGCCATTTCCGGTAAAGCTATTTTGACGCACGCGCCGCCGCTGTTCTGATTGCTCAGGCTGATACGGCCGCCATGCTCCTCGATAATTTTTTTCACAACGGGCAAACCCAGCCCCGTTCCTGTCGGTTTGTCGGTAACGTACGGCTCAAAAGCATTGTGCAGCATTTCTTTGCTGAAACTTTTACCGTTGTTGCAGACAGTCAGGAAAACCTGTCCGCCTTCGCGCCCTGTTTCGACGTTTACTTGCGGCGCTTCGTCCGACTCTGCCGCTTCTGCAGCATTCTTAAATAGGTTATGCAACACTTGGCGCATCGCCGTCGTATCGGCAACAATCGGCAGGGCGTCGGCGCTAAGCCGTGCATTAAACTTGCACGCGCCGGCTTCATATAATACCAATACTTCCGACACCAAACCGTTTAAATCTTGTTTTTCTAAATTCAGCGACGGCGCACGCGCATAATTGCGGAATGCTTCGACCATTTCTTTCAGCGCGGCAACCTGTTTGACGATGGTATCAGTTGAACGGCTGAGGATTTGGGCGTCTTGTTCATCAAGTTTATCATGCAATTTCCATGCCAATCTCTCGGCGGAAAGCTGAATAGGCGTAAGCGGATTGCGGATTTCATGCGCCAACCGTTTCGCCACTTCGCCCCATGCGGCCTCTTTTTGTGCCCGCATCAAGACAGTAATGTCATCAATCACCATCACCACGCCGTTATCGTTGTCTTCCGGCAGGATGGTGGCTTTGCCCAACAAGATTCGGGCATCGTCGGGCGCGGCATATTCGACTTGGACGGGTTTGTCGCTGTCGGCGGTTTCATTAATGGCGGCAAACACATCGGCCAACAAGGTTTGCTGCGGCGATTTGCCGTGCCATTGATGCCAGTTGCTGCCCCACAAAGACACCAGCGAAACGCCCAAAATCTGTTCGGCGGCCTTGTTAAAGGTTTTCAGACGGCCGTCGGCATCCAAAGTAATCACGCCTGTGGTCAAACTTTCCAACACGCATTCCAAATAATGGCGTGCGGCTTCTTCGCGCAAACGGTTGCGCTCGTCTGCCTCTTTTGCAATCGCCAATTGCTCGGTCATGTGGTTGAACAACTGGGTCAACCGTCCGAACTCGTCATTGCGGAATACCGGCCGGGTCTGGCTGAAGTCACCCTGAGCCACCGCCCGCGCGCCCTCTGCCAGCGACAACACCGGTGCCACAAAACGGCGGGCAAAATACAAAGCCATCACCAGCGCCAAAAAGATGGCCAACAATGTCGCGACCAACAACGTGGACAGGAAAAAGGTTTGCAGGCCTTTTTTGGTATAACTCAGCTCGGCGTATTTGGCGCGGGCTGCTTCAATCAGCGTCGCATCTTGGGCAACATCTTTCGGAATCGGCTGCCGAAAAAACAACGCATAATCCTGATTTTTATGCGGACCGATCAGCATCCAGCCTTGAGCATACAGCACGCCGCCGATGTTTTCCAAGCTGCGCACCGAGCCGGTCTGCTCCAGTTGCTCCCATCCTTCTTTGTTAAGCTCAGGTTGATTTAGTTTCAAGGGATTGATGCTTTTCTCGGCTTTATGGGTAGTCGCGTTATAAAGCGCCAGCTGGGCAAAGTCGGCAGTAAGCGCGGATTTTGCCAGCGCTTGCCCTAAGTTGCCGTCCAGCGAAGCGGCGCTGATTAAGTCGATTTGCACCGGCGTGGCGTTGCTGACAGCGTTGTCCACCGCCAAGTTCAGCGCGGATTTGCTCAAGTTTAAGCTGCGCTCTAGAGCCTCATGGGTATCGTTGCCAAACCAAGAATTAATCGTACCGTTAATAAACTGGGCGGAGATACCGAACAAAAACACGCCCGGCAATACGGCAACCAAAGTAAACATCCCCGACAGCCGACGCGCAATCTGCGAGCCGAATACGCTTTTGCTATTGTCGCGCATCAAAAGCACGACATAGCGCACCAACACCGCGGCCAACACCAGCAACAGCAAGCCGCACAAAGCAACAATCCACCAGAAATAATCGGACAATACGTTGCTGCTGCCCGTTGCAACAGTCAGACCGTACAACAAAACAACGGCGAATACGGCGGCAATCAGGAGAAAGCGGCGCATGGTTTACTCCTGCTCGACCGACAAGGATTTCCAACCCGAATCCAAATGCCAGTTTTTAGACGTCAGGGCATTGATTTGGAACGGTTTGGGCAGCTTGGCGGTTGTCAGCAGCAGGCGGATTTCAGCCTTCGTGTCTTTGGCGGCCACGTCACTCAGCGCACCCTTGGACAAAACCTTCCAATTCGCGACCGCGCCCACTGCGCGCAAGGCAGTCTCAAGCGTATCGTACTCGGTAGAAAACGTACCGACGGTAACGCGATAGCGGTTGGTCAGCGGATGGAAGGACAATTTGTATTGAATCGTGCTGTCGTTGTTGAGCAGCTGGTCGAACTTGAATTTATAAGACGACATGGACGGCGCTGACAGCTGCCAACTCAAATTGAAATGCAGGGGGACGCCCTGTTTGAGTGCTTCTTTAAGCTGGTCGGGAAGGTCGGTGCGGAAACGGCTACTAACGGAAAGCTGTCCGGCATGGGTCAGCTTTGCCTCGGCACGGGTCGCACTGATGCCCTCGCCCGCCGCATTCAACGACACGGCGAGCAAGAGCGGTACAATCAGCGTTTTACTGCTTTTTAATAAGCGCGTAATAAAAGCCATCTTGATGTTTGTTCGGTAAAAGCACATGCGATTCGATCAACTCGGCATCGGCATGGCGGTTAAGGAATTTTTGCAACTGACCGTCGTTTTCTTCGACAAAGACCGAGCAGGTAGCCAGCAACATCCTGCCGTTTTTCGTCAGGGTCTGCCACAGCGCGTCTAATAATGCTTCCTGTTGGCGTGCGGTTTTGACGGCATCGGTCGGTCTGCGCAGCCATTTGACGTCGGGATTGCGGCGCGCCACACCCGAAGCGGTACACGGCACATCGGCCAAGACAGCGTCAAAGGCCTTGCCATCATACCACGCTGTCAAGTCCTGCGCATCGGCACAAGTCAAAGAGGCCGTTTGAAAGCCTAAACGGTCAAGATTGCTCTTCACCCTGTTCAGACGGCCCTCGTCTATATCCAAAGCGGTAACATGACAATCTGCCAGTTCCAAGATATGGCCTGTCTTGCCGCCCGGTGCCGCGCAGGCATCGAGGATGCGTTCGCCGTCTTTCGGGTTCAACAAATAGGCAGCACGTTGTGCACCAAAATCCTGCACCGACACCAGGCCGTCTGAAAAACCGGGCAGGCGGTTTACCGGCACGGCTTCTTCCAACATCACGGCGTATTCGTCCAACGCCCTGGCCGCAATACCTTCCGCAGCCAATTTTTCCAAATAACTTTCGGCATTGCCGTGTCGGCGGTTGACACGCAAAGTCATCGGCGGATGCGATTGCAGCGCAGTGGTGATGTTGTGCCAATGTTTCGGATAATGGTTTTTCAAGTAAGCCACCCACCACAGCGGCAAATTGTGTTTCGCCACATCGTCTTTTTTGCAGGAAGCCGCGAGCTTGTCGCGTTCACGCAAAAAGCGGCGCAAAATCGCATTGGCAAACGAGCGGAACTGGCCGCGGCCGATTTTGGCAATGCTTTCCACCGCTTCATTGACCACAGCATGAGGCGCATTGCGCGTGTAATGCAGTTGGTACATCGCCGCCAAAAGCAGGCTTTCAAGCTGCGGATTGTCAATCGGCTTCTTCAGCATTTGACCAAGCATGTGCTTCAAACTGCCCAAATAACGTTGGCATCCGTAAGCAATATCCTGCAACGCGCCGTTTTCCTGCGCCGTCAGCTGCGGATGCGCCGCACGGATTTCCGCCAAAACATCCTGAAGATTGCGCCCTTCGGCAACCGCGGCAACGCTGTCAGCGGCCAGTTTTTGGGCGAGGGACATACTCATATTTTTGCTTTCTGATTTATATTTGATTTCAAGTGTTCGGAGGATTTCAGACGGCCTGTTCGGCTGCCAGCAATGCCCGATAATATTCGACATCTGCTTTGGAAAAACAGCAAAAGATGATTTTTTCCACTGCCGGACAGTGCGGCAGGGCTTGTTTCAAACTCTCCAAAGCGATACACGCGGCGGCTTCGGCCGGGAAACGGTACACACCGGTGCTGATGCACGGAAAAGCGATGCTGAGGAGATTGTGTTTCTGAGCAAGCAGCAAGGAATTGGCGTAGGATTGTGCCAATTTGGCCTCTTCATTTTGTTGTCCGCCAAACCATACCGGCCCGACCGTGTGGATGACAAAGCGTGCAGGCAAACGGTAGCCTTTGGTTATTTTGGCTTCGCCTGTGCGGCAACCGCCCAAAGTGCGGCACTCGTCCAGCAGCTCTTTGCCCGCGGCGCGGTGTATCGCACCGTCTACGCCGCCACCGCCCAACAGCGATGAATTGGCGGCATTGACAATCGCATCGACTGCCAATCGGGTAATATCGCCCTCGAGCACTTCAAAAACAGCCATTGTCTTCTTTCCTCTACGTTGATTTCCAGCCTGTTACAAAACCGCTCCGACTTCAATCGTTCTGCCTGCCGCAAATGCCTGTATGCTCATGCGTTTGCTACCGGAAGGCTGCAATTCGGTAATGTTCAGCGCATTTTCACCGCACGCCACCAGCAGGCCGTCTGAAGTGCAGGACAATACTTCGCCAGCCTTACCCTGTTTGGACACTACCTCGGCACGCCAGATTTTCAGCGGTTTGCCTTGATACTCGACCCACGCGGCAGGTACAGGGTTGAAAGCACGGATTTTGCGCTCAATCACAGCCGCGCTTTCATTCCAATCGATACGCGCCTCTTCTTTGCTTAATTTTTGGGCGTAGGTAACGCCTTCTTCAGGCTGTTTGACCGCGTTCAGACGGCCTTCCGCCTGCAAACGCTGCAAGTCGGCCACAATCGCTTCCGCACCCAAACCCATCAGCGCATCATGCACTTCGTTGGCAGTATCCGTAGGTTGAATGGCGTAGCGATGTTCGCTGACCACATCGCCAGTGTCCAAGCCGATGTCCATCTGCATGATGCACACGCCAGTTTCGGCGTCGCCGGCTTCAATCGCACGTTGAATCGGTGCTGCGCCGCGCCAACGGGGCAACAGCGATGCGTGGATATTGAGGCAGCCGTGTTTGGGCGTATCCAACACATCCTGCGGCAAAATCAAGCCATACGCGGCCACTACCATCACATCTGCGCCCGTATCTTTGAGCATTTGCAGGGCTTCGGCGTTATTACGCAACTTTTCCGGCTGCGCCACAGTCAAACCCAATTCCAAGGCAGCCTGTTTGACCGGCGATGCGGTCAACTGCATGCCGCGGCCTTTGGGGCGGTCGGGCTGGGTCAACACCAGCGGAATTTCAAAACCTGCGGCGGCGATGGCTTTCAAGGCGGCGGCGGCAAAATCGGGCGTACCGGCAAAGATGACTTTCATGTTGTGTCCTTGTGGAAATGGTTTGAATGGGCGCGTTGGGCAAACTGTTTCAGCTGAAAAGGCCGTCTGAAAGATTGAAAACCGAAGTCTGCCTTCTGTTTTGTCTTTTCAGACGGCCTTTAAGCGATGCGCAGGTCAGATGGTGTGTTTCTGACGTTTTTTCAGTTTGGTTTTGATGCGGCCTTGTTTCAGCTGCGACAAGTGTTCGACAAACACGATGCCCATCAGGTGGTCCAATTCGTGCTGCACGCAGATTGCCAGCAGGCCGTCTGCTTCCAGTGTGAATTTCTCGCCTTTTTCGTTCAAGGCTTCAACTTTGACGCGCTCGGCACGAGTCACGGTATCGTAAATGCCCGGCACGGACAGGCAGCCTTCTTCGTAAGTCGTCTCGCCGTCTTTTTCGACAATGACGGGATTGATAAACACGCGCGGCTCGCTGCGGTCTTCGGTCAAATCCATCACGACGATGCGCTCGTGTACGTCGACCTGGGTGGCCGCCAAGCCGATACCGCGTGCTTCGTACATGGTTTCAAACATATCGGCAACCAATGTCTGGATGCGCTCGTCGATTTTTTCAACAGGTTTGGCGACCGTGTGCAAACGCTCGTCAGGGTATTGGAGGATGTTCAGTAAAGCCATAATATTCTCGTTTTATAAAGCTGATGTGTGATTTTCATACAGATTTGGTTTCCGCCGCCACAATCTCCTGTCATGACAGCAACATTCAATGCTAAAATAACGCCGAAAAATGTTAAGATAGCGCGACAGAGGCCGTTCGTTATCGTATTGATGGATGGGCGGCAGTTTCGCAAACTCCAGCCTTCTCTGTTTATCATCTGAAGACAAACCAAACCGATTTCAAGGGGAACGGTTATGCAACAACGTATTATAACCCTGCTTTGCATGGCAGGCATGGCTATTTCTGCCCACACTCAGGCAGCTTCTTTAAAAATCCGCCCCAATGCGCCGCAACGCTACGTCGTTAAAAACGGCGATACCTTGTGGGGTATTTCCGGCAAATATCTGTACAGCCCGTGGCAATGGAACCGCCTTTGGGGCGCCAACCGCAGCGCCATCCGCAATCCGCATCTGATCTATCCGGGTCAGGTGTTGGTTTTACGCTACGTCAACGGCCAGCCACGACTGGGTTTTGAACACGCTCAA
Organism: Neisseria sp. P0001.S007; assembly: GCF_051963655.1. NCBI lineage: Bacteria > Pseudomonadati > Pseudomonadota > Betaproteobacteria > Neisseriales > Neisseriaceae > Neisseria > Neisseria sp. P0001.S007. Next base: position 13,995 of record NZ_JBQCUB010000015.1, read on the forward strand.
ACCCGTTCAGACGGCATTCCCGTGATCAAACTGCATCCGCGCGTACGCGAAACTTCCGGCTACGGTATTCCGACCGTCAACGTCAATCTCTACCGTATGTTCATGAAACATCCGCAGATTATCGCTCCGGAAGAAACCGCCAACGCACCGCGCCTGATTGCAGGCCCCGACAACCGCGTCCTCTACACCCAAGGCAACCGCGTGTACGCATACGGCCTGACCGAACCCGGCCGCTACCTGACCTACCGCGTCAATAAAAACATCACCGATCCGGAAACCGGCAAATTCCTCGGCCAAGAAGTCGTGTTCAGCGGCATCGCCAACACGCTGCCTTACACCGACTCCGCCTTGGAAAACCGTACCCGCGCTTCTGACGAAAAACTCAAAAGCAACGAGTATTACACCCAAGTCAACAAAGTCATGAAGCTGCGCACCCAGTCCGCTCAACCTTTGGTTATCGAAGAAGCCGTTTCCGAAATCCGCAAAGACGACTATCTGCTGAAACTGCCCGAAGGCCTCGACAGTTTCAATGTTATGCCTCACGCCCCTGCCCGTCCGATTCAGGCCAAAGTCGTTTCCATCTTCGACGGCGTGGGCGAAGCCGGCCAGTTCCAAACCATTACTTTGGATAAAGGCGAACTCGACGGCCTGGACAAAGGCACGGTGGTCAGCCTCTACAAACGCGGCCGCCAAGTCCGTGTCAATCTGTCCAATAACCTGATTCGCAAGCCGAAAGACAAAGATACGGTTGAATTGGTTTCCATTCCGGCGGAAGAAATCGGTTTGGCAATGGTGTACCGCACATCCGACCATCTGGCCTCCGCCATTATTTTGGAAAGCCTGAACAGCGTTTCCATCGGCGATACCGCCTCCGAGCCCGGCCGCGATTTGGACAACATGGCCGATGAAAAAACCATGGACAAACCGGCCGAAGACGAACAAGAAAGAGAAATCGAACTGGAAGTCCGCAGCTGATTGAGCTTTCTTAGCAGCCATCTGACAAATAAAGGCCGTCTGAAAACCTGTTTTTCAGACGGCCTTTTGATTTCCGCCCATTAAATAAAATTGGTAACGCGTTGTTTAAAGCGCAAACACCATCTCATTTCTCCAGCCTTTAATCGGCTGCCCTTTTTCTATCGTCTTCCCGTTCTGCCATTCCAATCAGCAATATGGAAAGCCCAACACGCTATTTATTGCCTATTGATTGTTCCATCTGTTCCTGCCAATTAAAAAGGCCGTCTGAAATCTTCAGACGGCCTTTTTATCCACCACTCAAATCCGATTATTTGAATTTGTAAGTGTATTGCAAGCCCAAGATATCCGCTTTGTTTTTGAAGCGGGCAGAGGATGCACCGCGGCTGTCCACGTCGTTGCCGCTGGCTTTGCCGGTGCGGTAAACCGTGTCATTGATGTGGATATGGCTGTACGCCGCATCGATCACATGTTTTTTACCCAGTTGATATTTAGCACCAACGGAGAACCAGATACGGTTGCCGTCAGGCAGGCTGTTCATGCGGTCTTCAGCACTTTTAACCGGTGATTTGTCGAAAGCGATACCGGCACGCAGTTGCAATGGTTCGGTAACTTGGTAAGAGCCGCCGAATGCAACTTTATAAGTGTTGCGCCAGTTAGGCGTAATGACGGTACGGTCGGATTTGCCGTTGACAACGTTTTTGGTATTTTCAAACACCAGCTCGGCTTTGTTGAAGCGGCTGTGGCGCGTCCAAGTCACATCGCCGAACAAATTGGTTTTGTCTGTAGCGCGGTACATACCGTGAACAGACAAAGACTCAGGCGTAACGATTTTGACGCTGGCTTTTTCGTTCGGCACATAACCGCGTGCAGCCATTGCACCCAAATCCCAAGCACGTTTTGCATATGCGCCGTCCGCTTCCCAATCGGCAGTGCCTTTCAGCGTATGCGATACTTTGGAACGATAGTTCACACCCACGCGTGCGCGGTCGTTGATGTCCCACATCCACGCCAGTTGGTAGCCGAAGCCCCAATCGTGGCCTTTTACATCGGCATGACCGTCAGCTTTGCCGGTCGCATCGACAGCAACGGGACGGCCTGCTTGACGGGAAGCCAAGCCGCTGGCCAATTGGCTGATGGCGCCGGAAGCGTCCCAGTCGGAGTATTTGCGCAATTCGGCTTTGGAATATTGGGCAATCAAACCGGCACCGACGGTGTGTTGCTCATTCAGTTTCCATGCGACTACCGGCTCGATAGCGATGGTGGTCAAACCCAGTTTGTTGATGTTGTGGCGCAATACTGAATCTTTTTCATATTCGGTTGCAGAGCCGAAGGGAACGTACACGCCCAAACCCAAAGTGACATCGTCGCTGGCTTTGTACGCGCCATAGATGTGCGGAGCAACGGTGGTTTCGGTAATTTTGCCGCTGGTCGAGCCGCTGACATCGGCACCCGTACGGAAGTGTTTTGCAGATTCCGCTTCATAGTGAATGCTTGGAAAAACGATATTGGCATTGACGGAAATTTGGCTGCTGTCGATTTTGCTCAAACCGGCCGGGTTGTAGAAAATGGTTGATGCATCGGCGGCTTCGGCGGCGGCGGCGTTGGCCGTGCCTTGTGCATTAACGGATTGTGTGCCGAAGTGGTAGCCGGAGGCTTGGACGGCGGTAGATAACAGTGCTGCGCTTAAAATAAATGCTGTTTTTTTCAGATTGAAATGAATCATTTTGGTTTACCGTGAAAGTAGCGGACAAAGAAAAAGGCCGTCTGAAACGTCCTTTATTGATTTAGTATAGGCACTCAATTCTATACTACATCATTATTTTTGCCTAATCTTTTCTTTTTTTACACAAAAAAAGCAGGCTGAAACAGCCTGCTTTTCCAATCATCAGATCACTGCAATTATTTGACCTGCAACACTTCCAGCGTATTGGTCGAACCGGATTCGCGCATTTTCGAACCGCTGGTGATGATGTATTGGTCGCCGCTTTGGAGGATTTTGTGTTCTACCAGCATGGCTTCCACTTCGTTCAGCGCGGTATCGTGGTCGGTACTGGTGGCCAAAATCAACGGACGCACGCCACGGTACATCGCCATGCGGCGTTGCGCTGAAACACTCGGCGTCAGGGCAAAAATCGGCAGGGTGATGTTGTGGCGGCTGACTTCGAAGGCGGTCGAACCGCTTTCAGTCAGGGCAACGATGGCTTTGGCGTGAACCGCGCGCGCCACGCTGACCGCACCGCCGGCAATCGCCAAGTTGGTGCTGACGGCTTCGGGATACTCAACCTGTTCGGCAACGCCGTTGAGCGAATCTTGTTCTTTTTCCGCAGCCGCACAAATAATCGCCATTTGGCTGACGGTTTCAAACGGATACGCGCCAACGGCGGTTTCGGCGGAACACATCACCGCATCGGTACCGTCCAATACCGCGTTGGCCACGTCGCTGACTTCCGCGCGGGTCGGTACGGGGTTGGTAATCATCGATTCCATCATTTGGGTTGCGGTAATACTGAAGCGGCGCAACTCACGGGCGCGGCGGATCATGCGTTTTTGCAGGGCAGGTACGGCGGCATGGCCGACTTCCACTGCCAAGTCGCCGCGGGCAACCATAATACCGTCGCTGGCAAGGATGATTTCGTCCAGATTTTCAATGGCTTCTACACGCTCAATTTTGGAAACCAAACCGGGACGTACGGCTGTACTGCCTTTCATTTCTTCTTCGACTTTGGCGCGTGCGATGTGTAAATCTTCGGCAGATTTCACAAAGCTGATGGCCAAGTAGTCGCAACCGATGGCAATCGCGGTTTTCAAGTCGCGGAAGTCTTTCTCGGTCAACGCACCGGCAGACAGGCCGCCGCCGCGTTTGTTGATACCTTTGTTACTTTTCAGCACATGGCTGTTTTCTACCCTTGTAATAATCTTACTTCCTTCAACTGCTTCAACGGTCAAAGTCAACAGGCCGTCGTCCAGCCACAAAACATCGCCGGCAACGACGTCATTCGGCAAATCGCGGTAGTCCAGACCAACCGCTTCGCGTGTACCTTCGCCTTCAAGTGCGGCATCCAAAATCAAGGTTTCACCCTTATTCAGCTCGATGCTGCCGCCGGCAATTTTGCCGACACGGATTTTAGGTCCTTGCAAGTCGGCCAGAATGGCGATTTCCTGACCCGCACGTTTCGCGGCTTCGCGTACGATACGGGCATTTTCTTCATGAAACTCCGGCGTACCGTGGCTGAAATTGAAACGGACGACATTAAGGCCGCCGACACGGATCATGTCTTCCAACAATTGTACATTGTTGCTGCCCGGACCCAGTGTGGCGACAATTTTGGTATTGTGGCTGATACGGGTTAAATCACGTTGCAATTGGCTCATGTAAACGTCCTTTCCTGTTGATTTCACGTTTGATAATGAAGAGGATTGTACTCTTAATGCAATAATGTTGGCGTAAAATTACATCATTTTCTGACTTAAACTAAATTTATTTTTGCATTAACCTACTTTCCTATCGGATACAATATACCCTCACGTCGTCATGTTTAATTTTCAGACGGCCTCACCCATACGAATAGAATACTGAAATATCCGACCGATCCATGAAACGTTTTTTGACTCCTCTGCCCATCGGCATCGTTTTGGCCGACCTGATATACGGTTTCGTCCTGAATGTGATGCAAGGCTTAAACTTGCAACAAACTGCATCCAACCAGTCCGGCACGCTTTCCGTTACGCCCGACATCGCCTTCAACAGTCTGCAAATCGTCGCCAACGGCGGCATGGTCTGCATCATCGGCTTCGGTTTGATTGTTTTGTTCCAACTCAACCGCGCCGTATTGCGCCGACAAATCCTGCCCATCGGTATTTTCCGAACCCTCGGCCTGTTGGCTGTTTTGGCATTCAGCATTTCGTCTTTGTGGGAATGGTTGCATGCCGCTTTGTCGCTGCTTTCCGGCCGCAATGTTTTAAACTTCAGCAACCCGCGTTATCTGGTTACCGCAGCCTGCATGCCCATTATTGCCTTCTTGTGCATCTTGCGCCTGTACAATTGGTATCGCCTGCATCGGACTGTTGCCACCGACGACACCTCCGCTACCCTCTAATCAAGCTGCAAAAAGGCCGTCTGAAACAGAAAAACCTATTTCAGACGGCCTTGTCATTATATGCCTCAACGTTGATGGCTGGTTTCTACACCGGCCTTAATCTCACCATACATTTGCGAGCTGCCTTGCCCGCTGCCTGATGCGCAAGCCGCCAAGCTCAGTGTCAAAACAACCGCAGTTAAAATCTTCAACATGGGATTCCCTCTTTCCACAAAAATTATTTCGGATCGCAACGGAAATGGTAGGCGCAAATTTCAAATCCGTTTTTGAAGTAGAGACGATGCGCATCTGCACGGTCATGGTTCACATGGACATTCAGATGGATTTTGGTTGCGCCGGTTTCCGCACCGATTTTGCGTACTTCTTCCAACAAGCGCGAAGCATAGCCTTTTCGGCGGCTTTGAGGCATGGTCACAATGTCGTCAATATGGATGTGGTAACCGCTGGCCAAATTGTACGCAGCATGAAAACCGCATACGGCTACGGCATTTTGTTTGCCTTCTTCAAAAATACCCAGCAGACGGTAGCCGGTTTTACGCTGATGCTCGTTGATTTGTTCGACAAAACGGTGAATATCGGTCAAAGAAGAACGCAAAATGCTTAATGCCGCAAAAGCGGTCGCAGTTTCTTCCGGTGGAATTTCACGCAATACGCCGACCACAGGCGCGGCAGCTTGAGGCTCAGGCTGGGTATCGGCTGCTTCCGCACGCTCGGCGGCATGTTTTTCTTCAATCGCCTGCGCCAACAAAACGCGCTCGACCGGCACTTCGCCCTGCTGCTTGCTTTCCTGCTCTTTGAGTAAGGCTTTGCAGTCAATCACGCGCAAATCGTTATCCGCTGCAAAATCCATCAAGAAACGGAACATTTGCGGATTGTCTTCTTCCAGTTTTTTATCGACTGCCACACAACGGACATTGTCCACCAAAATCGGGCGCACCCAATTCGAATAGGAAAGGCGGTTGTCTTTGGTGAAGGAGGACAAAATACCGCACAGGCGCTCCGCCCAGTCGCTTGGTCGGAAAATCTTGCCTTTGCTGGTTGTACCATGGATCACAACTTCATAAGGATTACACACTAACATAAGCAGCTTCCTGAAAGTAAATGGCTGAAGGAATATTTCGCCGCTGCCGACATCAGAAAAAGTTCCGATACATAGCAACAGATGATTGAAAAAATATCAGTAAAGTTTTGAACTAAAACAATGATGAGACGGCTTGCCGATCCTGACAATCCGTTTCGAATTCTTTGATTATTATACCCGATACGCCTCTTTTTCTTCAAAAATCATTTGAAAAATAACAACAGGCCGTCTGAAACCAAGTATTTCGGTTTCAGACGGCCTGCATATTTTGTATATCAATACAACAATTTCTTGCGGGGCTTTTGTTCGCCACCGGATTTAATTTCCGACAAGTTGAAATTCAGTATGCTCAAATCCAAAATGCTTTCTGAAGTGCATTGATCGCCAAAAGCATTTTCATAAGTGGCCTTCAGTTTCAACACGCCGCCAAATGTCTGGTCCGGCAATTCGGCAGCCAGCGCCAACATGCTTGCAAACACGCCGCCATACAATTCGCCCGATGCCAGCATATCCACACCGCCGGAAAACATCTCCAAGCGCATAACTGCATCGGCAACCAGCTTGCTCGGCAAGTGATCCGGCAAAGCCTCAGCCTCAAAACGCACATTCTTCGCCAAGCCCTTACCGCTATTGCGGACAACCAAAACCAATAAATCCGTTTGACCGTCAGAACGCTGCAACGTCGCATGCAAAACAGGGTGAATGCTTTCTTTTTGAATCAGCTGCTCACGGTGCAACATCTTGCTTTTAGCTTTAGATCGCGCAGATACGACGGCCCAAATCAACCAAACAAATGCAACGGCAGAAATGGCTGTAACCAAAAGGGGAAGATTGGTCAAATAGGCTTGCTGATTAAACCAAACTTGTGCTGCTAAAAATCCGGCAAAGAAAATCAAGACGTATAAAATTGGGGCAAACCGGCTTTGTATGGATGAGTGCATAAGTTTTCCTACATTTCGTATCGTGTTATAAAAAAATAATGCCTTTTGAGCAAATGATGTCATCAACTCAGAAGGCATTATTTTAACGTAATTTTAACGCAATTTGCTTAATATCTTGCTTTTTATGAAACTGATGTATCAAGCAGACAACTCGAACTGCACAGCCGTGTTTTCAGACGGCCTGAGATTTTTATCAGGCTTCGGCAACCGAATCACGCGAGAAGGTTTTTTCGCAATAATGGCATTTCAAACGCGTCTGTCCATTATGTGAACGGACATAAAAGCGGCTGATGACCGGCTCGCCATGACTGGCACAATTGGTATTCGGGCAGCGGAACACTTCCGAGATTTCGTCCGGTAATGACAAATGCTGTTTGTCGATCACTTTAAACTGATCGATTTTGTTTACCACTGCTTCAGGGGCAAATAAAGCCAAACGGTTGGCCGCGTTGGCATCCAACCATACGCCGCTGACTTTGATGATGTCTTTGCTTCCCTGCGTTTTGCTGGGCAAATTAAAACCGACCGTAACCGCGCTGCCATAATGCAGCAGCTTAAACTGCCTTAAAATAGCCAAGCCTTTACCGGCAGGAATATGGTCAATTACCGTACCTTGTTCAATCGCTTCAACGCTGAGTTTTGAGTTTTCCATCTTTCGCTCCTTAAACTTCTTCGTTCAATACCAAAGACAAAATCGCCATCCGTGCATACACGCCATTGGTTGCCTGCTCAAAATAATAGGCATGAGGTGTTTTATCCACATCCGGATGAATTTCATCTACCCTCGGTAAAGGATGCAAGACGCGCAAATTGGGTTTGGCGTTTGCCAACATCGGCGCATCAAGATTGAATTTACCCTGAATTTTGGCAAATTCCTGCTCATCAAAACGTTCGCGCTGAACGCGGGTCATGTACAAAATATCCGCCCATTCGACCGCTTCTTCCAAACTGGACAAAACTTGGTAAGGGCAACCGGCCTCCTCCAGCTCTTCAGTGATATAGTCCGGCATTGCCAAGCTGGGGGGAGATACAAATGCAAACTCACAACCCCAACGCTTCAATGCCTGGCACAATGAGTGTACCGTACGGCCATATTTCAAATCACCGGCCATCGCAATTTTCAAATTGCTCAAACTGCCCTGTGTTTCATAAATCGTTACCAAATCCAAAAGCGTCTGGCTCGGATGTTGATTAGTACCATCACCGGCATTAATCACAGGTACGCTCGAAAACTCGGCCACCACACGGGCCGCACCGTCTTTCGGGTGTCGCTGAATAATCGCATCCGTATAGCTGGAAATAATCCTCGCAGTATCTGCAAGCGTTTCACCCTTTTTCGCACTGGTGTTCGCGCCATCGGAAAAACCGATAACTTTCCCACCCAAACGCTGTACCGCCGTTTCAAAAGACAAACGCGTACGGGTGGACGGTTCAAAAAAGCACGAACCAATCAATTTGCCTTCAAGCAAATCTTCACGAGGCTGCTTTTTCAACTTCAAGGCCGTCTGAAGCAGCAATTCGAGCTGCTCTGTCGTCAAATCTGAAATTGAAATAATATGTTGCCGATAAAGCGGATTAGGCATGACCATTCCTTCCCATAAAAAAGCCCGCAACAGGCGGGCGTTTCAAGCAAACCGATTCCATCATTACCCGACATCATCCCCGTCGGACAATCACAACCATGTTCCTACCACACCCATGAAATCTTCCGCATTATCGCATATTTAACAGACGGCTGCTTCTTTCAAGTTTTCAGATTCTTTCAAGTTTTCAGACGGCCTGATACCTTTGCAAAATAACCCTCGGTACTCTACAGCTGAAACCCAAGCACAGGGATTCGGTATTTTCAGTTATTGCCCAATAAAAGCCCCCATTGCTCCAAGTCTTCATTGCCACTGCCCATACAAAGCCGCCCGTCAACCCGAACCGGCAAACGGTTCAGC
>NZ_JBQCUB010000016.1:0-12440 GCF_051963655.1 Neisseria sp. P0001.S007
GCTATGGAAGAAGGTCTGCGCTTTGCGATTCGCGAAGGTGGTCGTACCGTAGGTGCGGGTGTGGTTTCTTCTGTAATCGCTTAAGTTTAGAGGCCAATAGCTCAATTGGTAGAGTATCGGTCTCCAAAACCGAGGGTTGGGGGTTCGAGACCCTCTTGGCCTGCCAAATAAAAAATTAACCGGCCTTGTGCCGGTTAATTTTTTTGTACTTAAGTTCTAAGATTATTTGGAATTAATTAATGGATCAATGCCGCTATCTAAAATGAAGGCGGGTGGGGTATTGATAAGTGAGTAAAGATGACAGAACATCCGTCTGGACGCAAAGAAGGCCATCAGAAAAAGGAAGTTGTGGTAAGTAATAAGCCGGCTCCTGAAAAGAAAGAAGGTCTGTTTGCATATTTTAAGAGCTCTTGGACTGAGTTTAAGAAGGTAGTTTGGCCGAGTCGTGATGAAGCGGTTAAAATGACTGTATTTGTGATTATCTTCGTTGCAGTTTTAGCAGCCTTCATTTATGCGGCAGATACAATTATTTCATGGTTGTTTTTTGATGTTTTATTAAATAGGAAAGGGTAAAGATGTCAAAGCGTTGGTATGTGGTACAGGCCTATTCCGGTTTCGAGAAAAATGTTCAAAAAACATTGAAAGAGCGTATTGCTCGTGAAAACATGGAAGAATATTTCGGTCAGATTCTCGTTCCTGTAGAGGAAGTGGTAGATATCAAGAATGGCCGAAAAACCATCAGTGAGCGTAAATTCTATCCAGGCTATGTGTTGGTTGAAATGGAAATGACCGATGATTCATGGCACTTGGTTAAGAGTACCCCTCGAGTAAATGGTTTTGTAGGTGGTAGCGGAAATCGTCCAATCCCAATTTCTCAAAAAGATGCAGATGCTATTTTGCAACAAGCCAAAACAGGTGTTGAGAAGCCAAAACCAAAAGTTGAATTTGAGGTTGGTCAGCAGGTTCGTGTGAATGAAGGTCCATTTGCTGATTTCAATGGAATTGTTGATGAGGTTAACTACGAGCGTAATAGACTGCGTGTTTCAGTTCAGATTTTTGGTCGTGAAACACCGGTTGAATTAGAGTTCGGTCAGGTTGAAAAGATTTAAGTGGTTTAATTCGCTTGAAATTTTTTTTTTAAGCGGATATAATCGCAAATTCTGTTTGGGAAGCGGAATGGTTCCGCGTTATACCCGTTTTTAGGAGTCCTTAAGTGGCAAAGAAAATTATCGGCTACATCAAACTGCAAATTCCTGCAGGTAAAGCCAATCCATCTCCCCCAGTTGGTCCTGCTTTGGGTCAACGTGGTTTAAATATCATGGAATTCTGTAAAGCATTTAATGCTGCAACCCAAGGTATGGAACCTGGTTTGCCAATTCCAGTCGTGATCACCGCATTTGCAGATAAATCATTCACATTTGTGATGAAAACCCCACCAGCTTCTATCTTGTTGAAAAAAGCTGCTGGTCTGCAAAAAGGTAGTTCTAATCCTCTGACTAACAAAGTGGGTAAATTGACCCGCGCTCAGTTGGAAGAAATTGCTAAAACTAAAGAGCCTGATTTGACTGCTGCTGATTTGGATGCGGCTGTTCGTACTATCGCCGGCTCTGCTCGCTCAATGGGCTTGGATGTGGAGGGTGTTGTATAATGGCTAAAGTATCTAAACGCTTGAAAGCTCTGCGCTCTTCTGTTGAAGCTAACAAACTGTACGCAATCGATGAAGCAATTGCTTTGGTTAAAAAAGCTGCTACTGCTAAATTTGACGAGTCTGTTGATGTATCTTTCAACTTGGGTGTTGATCCTCGTAAATCTGACCAAGTTATCCGTGGTTCAGTCGTTCTGCCTAAAGGTACCGGTAAAACAACTCGCGTAGCTGTGTTTACTCAAGGTGCAAATGCAGATGCTGCTAAAGAAGCTGGTGCAGATATTGTCGGTTTTGAAGATCTGGCTGCTGAAATCAAAGCTGGTAATCTGAACTTTGACGTTGTTATTGCTTCTCCTGATGCAATGCGTATCGTTGGTCAATTGGGTACCATCTTGGGTCCTCGTGGTCTGATGCCAAACCCTAAAGTAGGTACTGTTACTCCTAACGTTGCTGAAGCAGTTAAAAATGCAAAAGCAGGTCAAGTACAATACCGTACAGATAAAGCCGGTATCGTTCATGCAACTATCGGTCGTGCTTCTTTCGCTGAAGCTGACTTGAAAGAAAACTTCAATGCGTTGCTGGATGCTATCGTTAAGGCCAAACCTGCTGCTGCTAAAGGTCAGTACCTGAAAAAAGTTGCTGTATCCAGCACTATGGGTTTGGGTGTTCGCGTTGATACTGCAAGCGTGAACAACTAAGAAATTTTCAGGTGATCCAGTTTTCTGGATTGCCTGGATTTGGGCTACTTAAAATTAAGTAGATGTCCAAGACCGTAGGGATCGTAAGATTTAATCGTAACTGCCCTACGCAGACGGTAGTCCTGAAACACATTGCAAGATTGCTTGTAAGATGTCTTTTTAGGTTACCGCGCTGGTGGGATATCATTTCGGTATCCTGTTTATAAACAGTGGGAGGTAGACCTTGAGTCTCAATATTGAAACCAAGAAAGTGGCCGTAGAGGAAATTAGCGCAGCAATTGCTAACGCTCAAACTCTTGTAGTCGCTGAATATCGCGGTATCAGTGTTTCCAGCATGACTGAGCTTCGTGCAAATGCACGTAAAGAAGGCGTTTACTTGCGCGTTCTGAAAAATACTTTGGCTCGTCGCGCAGTAGAGGGTACTTCATTCGCAGATTTGGCCGATCAAATGGTTGGTCCATTGGTTTATGCTGCTTCTGAAGATGCTGTTGCTGCTGCTAAAGTGCTGCACCAATTCGCGAAAAAAGATGACAAAATTATCATTAAAGCCGGTTCTTACAATGGCGAAGTAATGGATGCTGCTCAGGTTACTGAGTTGGCTTCTATTCCAAGCCGCGAAGAGCTGTTGTCCAAACTGTTGTTCGTTATGCAAGCTCCTGTATCAGGCTTTGCACGTGGTTTGGCTGCTTTGGCAGAGAAAAAAGCTGGCGAAGAAGCCGCTTAATCGATTTTGTTTCATTTAATCAATTATTTTTTAATACAATATTTGGAGTATAAATAGCATGGCTATTACTAAAGAAGACATTTTGGAAGCCGTTGGTTCTTTGACCGTAATGGAATTGAACGACCTGGTTAAAGCTTTTGAAGAAAAATTTGGTGTTTCTGCTGCTGCAGTTGCAGTTGCAGGCCCTGCAGGTGCTGGTGCAGCTGCTGCTGAAGAAAAAACTGAATTTGACGTAGTATTGGCTTCTGCCGGTGATCAAAAAGTTGGCGTGATTAAAGTTGTCCGCGCTATCACTGGTCTGGGTCTGAAAGAAGCTAAAGACATCGTTGACGGTGCACCTAAAACTCTGAAAGAAGGTGTTTCTAAAGCTGAAGCTGAAGACATCCAAAAACAACTGGAAGAAGCCGGCGCTAAAGTCGAAATCAAATAATTTGATGCTTCCTATGAAGGCTGGCAGTTTTCTGCCAGCCTTATTTTGCTTCTTAAAATAAGCACCAGACATTGTTTACATTTATTTGCATAGTCTTTATAAAATCATTGCAAATAAATGTAAATATCAGGTTGATGCATGCCGTTGTTTCAGACGGCCTATTATTTAAAATTGCTTTTCGGAGTGTATATGAGCTATTCGTTTACCGAGAAAAAACGTATCCGTAAGAGTTTTGCAAAGCGAGAGAATGTCTTAGATGTTCCTTTCCTGCTGGCAACCCAAATTGATTCTTATGCGAAATTTTTGCAGCTGGAAAATGCTTTTGACCAACGTACTGATGATGGTCTGCAAGCGGCATTTAATTCTATTTTCCCGATTGTAAGCCATAATGGTTATGCGCGCTTGGAGTTTGTGCATTATACATTGGGCGAGCCTTTGTTCGATATTCCTGAATGCCAATTGCGCGGCATTACTTATGCGGCCCCATTGCGTGCTCGTATCCGTTTGGTGATTTTGGATAAAGAAGCATCTAAGCCGACAGTAAAAGAAGTTCGTGAAAACGAAGTGTATATGGGCGAAATCCCATTGATGACGCCAAGTGGCTCTTTTGTTATCAATGGTACTGAGCGCGTGATTGTTTCCCAGCTGCACCGTTCTCCTGGTGTGTTCTTTGAGCATGACCGTGGTAAAACACATTCTTCCGGTAAGCTGTTGTTCTCTGCTCGTATTATTCCTTACCGTGGTTCATGGTTGGATTTCGAATTTGATCCAAAAGATTTGCTGTATTTCCGTATCGACCGTCGCCGTAAAATGCCGGTTACGATTTTGTTGAAAGCTTTGGGCTACAACAATGAACAAATCTTGGATATTTTCTACGATAAAGAAACTTTCTATTTGTCTTCAAACGGTGTTCAAACTGATCTGGTTGCAGGCCGTCTGAAAGGTGAAACTGCCAAAGTTGATATCTTGGATAAAGAAGGCAATGTACTGGTCGCCAAAGGTAAACGCATTACTGCGAAAAATATCCGTGATATTACCAATGCAGGCTTGACTCGTCTGGATGTAGAGCCAGAAAGCCTGTTGGGTAAAGCATTGGCTGCTGACCTGATTGATCCGGAAACTGGCGAAGTATTGGCTTCTGCTAACGATGAAATTACAGAAGAACTGTTGGCCAAGCTTGATATCCATGGCGTAAAAGAAATTACGACCCTTTATATCAATGAATTGGATCAAGGTGGTTACATCTCCAGCACTCTGCGTACAGACGAAACTGCTGATCAGCAGGCTGCACGCGTTGCGATTTACCGCATGATGCGTCCTGGCGAACCGCCTACCGAAGAAGCTGTTGAGCAGCTCTTCAATCGCTTGTTCTTCAGTGAAGACAGCTATGATTTGTCTCGCGTAGGCCGTATGAAATTTAATACGCGCACATACGAGCAAAAATTGTCTGAAGCACAACAAAACTCTTGGTATGGCCGTTTGCTGAATGAAACTTTGGCCGGAGCAGCTGAAAAAGGCGGTTACGTTCTGAGTGTTGAAGACATCGTTGCTTCTATTGCTACATTGGTTGAACTGCGTAACGGTCATGGCGAAGTAGACGATATTGACCACTTGGGTAATCGTCGTGTTCGTTCTGTGGGTGAGTTGACTGAGAACCAATTCCGCAGCGGTTTGGCTCGTGTAGAACGTGCAGTTAAAGAGCGTTTGAACCAAGCAGAATCTGAGAACTTGATGCCGCATGACTTGATCAATGCGAAACCTGTTTCTGCCGCGATCAAAGAATTCTTCGGCTCTAGCCAATTGAGCCAATTTATGGATCAGACCAACCCATTGTCTGAAGTAACCCATAAACGCCGTGTATCTGCATTGGGCCCTGGCGGTTTGACTCGCGAACGTGCAGGCTTTGAGGTGCGAGACGTACATCCGACCCACTATGGCCGTGTATGTCCTATTGAAACACCTGAAGGTCCAAACATTGGTTTGATCAACTCATTGTCCGTTTATGCGCGTACCAATGATTATGGTTTCTTGGAAACCCCTTACCGCCGTGTTGTCGATGGCAAAGTAACTGAAGAAATCGATTACTTGTCTGCTATCGAAGAAGGCCGTTATGTGATTGCACAGGCGAATGCCGATTTGGACAAAGACGGTAATTTGATTGGCGACTTGGTTACTTGTCGTGAAAAAGGCGAAACCATTATGGCAACGCCTGACCGCGTTCAATATATGGACGTGGCAACCGGTCAAGTGGTATCTGTTGCAGCATCTCTGATTCCATTCTTGGAACATGATGACGCGAACCGTGCATTGATGGGTGCCAACATGCAACGTCAGGCCGTACCGTGCCTGCGTCCTGAAAAACCGATGGTTGGTACCGGTATCGAGCGCTCTGTTGCCGTTGACTCTGCAACTGCAATCGTTGCCCGCCGTGGTGGTGTGGTTGAGTATGTAGATGCCAACCGCGTTGTAGTTCGTGTTCATGATGATGAAGCGACTGCCGGTGAAGTGGGTGTCGATATTTACAACTTGGTTAAATTCACCCGTTCTAACCAATCTACCAACATCAACCAACGTCCGGCCGTAAAAGCAGGCGATGTGTTGCAACGTGGTGACTTGGTGGCCGATGGTGCATCTACCGACTTGGGTGAGTTGGCTTTGGGTCAAAACATGACCATCGCCTTCATGCCATGGAATGGTTACAACTACGAAGACTCGATTCTGATTTCAGAAAAAGTGGCCGCGGACGATCGTTATACTTCGATTCACATTGAAGAACTGAACGTTGTTGCACGTGACACTAAACTGGGTGCAGAAGACATTACCCGCGATATTCCGAACTTGTCTGAGCGTATGCAAAACCGTTTGGATGAATCCGGTATCGTATACATCGGTGCAGAAGTAGAAGCCGGTGACGTCTTGGTAGGTAAAGTAACACCTAAAGGCGAAACCCAACTGACTCCTGAAGAAAAACTGCTGCGTGCTATCTTCGGTGAAAAAGCATCTGACGTAAAAGATACTTCATTGCGTATGCCTACCGGCATGAGCGGTACCGTTATCGACGTTCAAGTTTTCACTCGTGAAGGTATCCAACGCGACAAACGTGCTCAATCCATTATTGATTCTGAATTGAAACGTTACCGTCAAGATTTGGGCGATCAATTGCGTATTTTCGATAATGACGCATTCGACCGTATCGAGCGTATGATTGTTGGTCAAAAAGCCAATGGTGGTCCGATGAAGCTGGCTAAAGGCAGTGAAATCACTACCGAATATTTGGCAAGCCTGTCTAGCAAACATGATTGGTTTGACATCCGTTTGGCTGACGAAGACTTGGCCAAACAGTTAGAACTGATTAAATTGAGCCTGCAACAAAAACGCGAAGAAGCGGATGAGTTGTATGAGATCAAGAAGAAAAAACTGACCCAAGGTGACGAGCTGCAACCGGGCGTACAAAAAATGGTGAAAGTATTTATCGCCATCAAACGCCGTCTGCAAGCCGGTGACAAAATGGCGGGTCGCCACGGTAACAAAGGTGTGGTATCACGCATTCTGCCAGTGGAAGACATGCCTTACATGGCTGACGGCCGTCCGGTAGACATCGTACTGAACCCATTGGGCGTACCTTCTCGTATGAACATCGGTCAGATTTTGGAAGTTCACTTGGGTTGGGCGGCAAAAGGTATCGGCGAACGCATCGACCGTATGCTGAAAGAGCAACGCAAAGCCAGCGAGCTGCGTGAATTCTTGAACAAGCTCTACAACGGTAGCGGTAAGAAAGAAGATTTGGACAGCCTGACAGATGAAGAAATCATCGAATTGGCTTCCAACCTGCGTAAAGGTGCATCTTTCGCCTCTCCTGTATTCGACGGTGCGAAAGAGTCTGAAATCCGCGAAATGTTGAACTTGGCTTACCCAAGCGAAGATCCTGAGGTTGAGAAACTGGGCTTCAACGACAGTAAAACTCAAATTACGCTGTATGACGGCCGTTCAGGCGAAGCATTTGATCGCAAGGTTACAGTCGGTGTGATGCACTATCTGAAACTGCACCACTTGGTTGACGAAAAAATGCACGCCCGTTCTACCGGTCCGTACAGTCTGGTTACCCAGCAGCCTCTGGGCGGTAAAGCTCAGTTCGGTGGCCAACGTTTCGGTGAGATGGAGGTTTGGGCATTGGAAGCATACGGTGCGGCATACACGCTGCAAGAGATGCTGACTGTGAAGTCTGACGACGTGAACGGCCGTACCAAAATGTACGAAAACATCGTCAAAGGCGAACACAAAATCGATGCCGGTATGCCTGAATCCTTCAACGTATTGGTTAAAGAGATTCGCTCACTGGGCTTGGATATCGATTTGGAACGCTACTAAACAGAAGTTTTCAGACGGCCTTTTAAGGCCGTCTGAAAAAGCGGTTTCGGAATAAGAATGAAGTAATCGGCATTTAGGCCGTCTGAAATCAAAAGTACCGTTTCCCAATATCGAAAATCCGCCATGCGGTAAAAATACTTCCTTCAAGGAGCAAAAATGAATTTGTTGAACTTATTTAATCCGTTGCAAACTGCCGGCATGGAAGAAGAGTTTGATGCCATCAAAATCGGTATTGCCTCTCCCGAAACCATCCGCTCATGGTCTTATGGCGAAGTTAAAAAACCTGAAACCATCAACTACCGTACGTTCAAACCTGAGCGAGATGGTTTGTTCTGCGCCAAAATTTTTGGCCCGGTCAAAGACTATGAATGTTTGTGCGGTAAATACAAACGCTTGAAATTTAAAGGCGTAACCTGTGAAAAATGTGGCGTAGAAGTGACCCTGTCCAAAGTGCGCCGCGAACGCATGGGCCACATTGAATTGGCTGCACCAGTTGCCCACATTTGGTTCTTGAAATCCCTGCCTTCACGCTTGGGTATGGTACTGGACATGACTTTGCGCGATATCGAACGCGTATTGTACTTTGAAGCATTTGTGGTAACCGATCCCGGCATGACTCCGTTGCAACGTCGTCAATTGCTGACTGAAGACGATTACTACAACAAACTGGACGAATACGGCGACGACTTCGATGCCAAAATGGGTGCAGAAGGTATCCGCGAATTGCTGCGTACCTTGGATATTACCGGCGAAATCGAAATCCTGCGTCAAGAGCTGGAATCTACCGGTTCTGACACCAAAATTAAAAAAATCGCCAAGCGTTTGAAAGTATTGGAAGCCTTTCACCGTTCCGGTATGAAACTGGAATGGATGATTATGGATGTGCTGCCGGTATTGCCGCCTGATTTGCGTCCGTTGGTTCCTTTGGATGGTGGTCGTTTTGCCACTTCCGATTTGAACGATTTGTACCGTCGTGTTATCAACCGTAACAACCGTCTGAAACGTCTGTTGGAACTGCATGCGCCTGACATCATCGTTCGTAACGAAAAACGTATGTTGCAAGAAGCAGTTGACTCTCTGTTGGATAACGGCCGTCGCGGTAAAGCCATGACTGGCGCCAACAAACGTCCGCTGAAATCATTGGCTGACATGATTAAAGGTAAAGGCGGCCGCTTCCGTCAAAACCTGCTGGGTAAACGTGTGGACTACTCCGGTCGTTCCGTAATTACCGTAGGCCCATACCTGCGTCTGCACCAATGTGGTCTGCCGAAAAAAATGGCTTTGGAACTGTTCAAACCATTCATTTTCCACAAATTGGAAAAGCAAGGTTTGGCTTCTACCGTTAAAGCTGCGAAAAAATTGGTAGAACAAGAAGTACCTGAAGTATGGGATATCTTGGAAGAAGTCATCCGCGAACATCCGATTATGCTGAACCGTGCGCCAACCCTGCACCGTTTGGGTATTCAAGCGTTCGAACCTATTCTGATCGAAGGTAAAGCTATTCAGTTGCACCCATTGGTGTGTGCCGCATTTAACGCCGACTTTGACGGTGACCAAATGGCTGTACACGTTCCATTGAGCTTGGAAGCACAAATGGAAGCACGCACGCTGATGCTGGCTTCAAACAACGTATTGTCTCCAGCCAACGGCGAACCAATCATCGTACCTTCTCAAGATATCGTATTGGGTTTGTACTACATGACCCGCGACCGTATCAATGCTAAAGGCGAAGGCAGCCTGTTTGCCGATGTGAAAGAAGTACATCGTGCATACCATACCAAACAGGTTGAACTGGGTACGAAAATTATCGTACGTCTGCGCGAATGGGTGAAAAACGAAGCAGGTGAGTTTGAGCCTGTTGTTAACCGTTATGAAACAACCGTCGGCCGTGCATTGTTGAGCGAAATCTTACCTAAAGGCCTGCCGTTCGAGTACATCAACAAAGCGCTGAAGAAAAAAGAAATTTCTAAACTGATTAACGCATCATTCCGTCTGTGCGGCTTGCGTGATACAGTTATTTTCGCCGACCACTTGATGTATACCGGTTTCGGTTTTGCGGCTAAAGGCGGTATTTCCATTGCGGTTGACGATATGGAAATTCCGAAAGAAAAAGCAGCCTTGCTGGCCGAGGCTAATGCCGAAGTTAAAGAAATCGAAGACCAATACCGTCAAGGTTTGGTGACCAACGGCGAACGTTACAACAAAGTGGTCGATATTTGGGGTCGTGCCGGCGATAAGATCGCTAAAGCGATGATGGACAACCTGTCCAAACAAAAAGTCATCGACCGTGACGGCAACGAAGTTGATCAAGAGTCCTTCAACTCTATTTACATGATGGCCGACTCTGGTGCCCGTGGTTCTGCAGCTCAGATTAAACAGTTGTCCGGTATGCGTGGTTTGATGGCAAAACCTGACGGCTCCATTATTGAAACGCCTATTACCTCTAACTTCCGCGAAGGCCTGACCGTATTGCAATACTTTATTGCGACCCACGGTGCGCGTAAGGGTTTGGCGGATACCGCGTTGAAAACGGCAAACTCCGGTTACTTGACCCGTCGTTTGGTAGACGTAACCCAAGATTTGGTGGTTGTTGAAGACGATTGCGGTACTTCAGACGGCTTTGTGATGAAGGCAGTGGTACAAGGCGGTGACGTAATTGAAGCTTTGCGTGAGCGTATTTTGGGCCGCGTTACTGCTTCTGATGTTGTCGATCCTTCGACTGGCGAGACTTTGGTGGAAGCCGGTACATTGTTGACCGAGAAACTGGTAGATATGATCGACCAATCCGGTGTCGATGAAGTCAAAGTCCGTACACCGATTACTTGTAAAACCCGTCATGGCTTGTGTGCGCACTGTTATGGTCGCGACTTGGCACGCGGTAAACTGGTTAACGCCGGTGAGGCAGTTGGTGTGATTGCTGCACAATCCATTGGTGAGCCAGGTACTCAGCTGACCATGCGTACGTTCCACATTGGTGGTGCGGCATCTCGTGCGGCGGCAGCCAGCCAAGTAGAAGCTAAATCCAATGGTACAGCACGTTTCAGCAGTCAAATGCGTTATGTTGCCAACAACAAAGGCGAGTTGGTTGTCATTGGCCGTTCTTGTGAAGTAGTGATTCACGACGATATCGGTCGCGAACGTGAACGTCACAAAGTACCTTACGGTGCAATCCTGCTGGTACAAGACGGCGAAGCCATTAAAGCTGGTCAAACCTTGGCAACTTGGGATCCGCATACCCGTCCGATGATCACCGAACATGCAGGTATGGTGAAATTCGAAAACGTGGAAGAGGGTGTTACCGTTGCGAAACAGACCGACGATGTAACTGGTTTGTCTACTTTGGTAGTGATTGACGGCAAACGTCGTTCCTCTAGTGCTTCTAAACTGTTGCGTCCGACTGTCAAACTGTTGGATGAAAATGGTCTGGAAATTTGCATTCCTGGTACGACTACCCCAGTTTCTATGGCATTCCCGGTCGGTGCGGTGATTACCATTCGTGAAGGTCAGGAAGTCGGTAAGGGTGATGTATTGGCGCGTATTCCACAAGCGTCTTCTAAAACCCGCGATATTACCGGTGGTCTGCCACGCGTAGCCGAATTGTTTGAAGCACGCGTGCCGAAAGATGCAGGTATGTTGGCAGAAATTACCGGTACCGTTTCCTTCGGTAAAGAAACCAAAGGTAAACAGCGTCTGATTATTACCGACGTAGACGGTGTAGCATACGAAACCCTGATTTCTAAAGAGAAACAGATTTTGGTACATGACGGTCAAGTGGTAAACCGCGGTGAAACCATCGTAGACGGTGCCGTAGACCCACACGACATTCTGCGTCTGCAAGGTATCGAAGCATTGGCTCGCTACATCGTTCAAGAGGTGCAAGAGGTTTACCGCCTGCAAGGTGTGAAGATTTCCGATAAACACATCGAAGTCATCATCCGTCAAATGTTGCGTCGAGTGAACATTGTCGATTCTGGTGATACAGAGTTCATTACCGGTGAGCAAGTTGAGCGTGGCGATGTGATGCTTGCCAATGAAAAAGCCATGGCTGAAGACAAAGAGCCGGCACGTTACGAAAACGTGTTGTTGGGTATTACCAAAGCTTCCTTGTCTACAGACAGCTTCATTTCAGCGGCATCGTTCCAAGAAACAACCCGCGTCTTGACAGAGGCCGCTATTATGGGCAAACAAGACGAGCTGCGTGGTTTGAAAGAGAACGTAATTGTTGGTCGTTTGATTCCTGCCGGTACAGGTTTGACCTACCACCGCAGCCGCCATCAACAATGGCAGCAAGCCGATCAAGAAACTTCTGAAACCGAAGCTTCAGACGAATAATCCCTCGGGATTGTTGTAAAAATAAAACCGCAAGCCAGTCTTGCGGTTTTATTTTTTAGAGGACTTAAAAGAGGGTAGAGTTTAAGGCCGTCTGAATAAATAAGGAAAGCAATGGAGAAAATAAGTAGAGAACCAAATTGCGGACTTATTTAAAATGACAAAGGCCGAGACCTTTGCAAAATTCCCCAAAATCCCCTAAATTCCCACCAAGACATTTAGGAGATTTTCCATGAGCACCTTCTT
>NZ_JBQCUB010000017.1:0-2921 GCF_051963655.1 Neisseria sp. P0001.S007
TTTTCAGACGGCCTTATATATTGCGCCCTATCACAGGGGCATTTTTAACATAACTAAAGCCCCTTTAACAAAGGGGCTTTTTTATGTGCATCGTCTTCTACACAGTAAATCCAGAACCTCCAACATTCCCAAAATCTTTTATTGTGCGCATCTTCAAAGATGATGAAGACTGCACACAATGTCTTAAAACCATCAATTTCACTATTTCTTCTCCAGATCACCTTTTTCATGCACAAAACGCAGCTAACGAATATGGCCGTTTATATGTAAGTGGAATCATGAATAAGGAGCATCTCCAATGAAAAAGGAACTGAACACAAAAGCGCGTATAGCCGCCTTTGGCGGTGTCAGCGCAAGCGACACGCCAAAGGCGGATTCACGCGCGCCGATGGCGCCCCCCTCATCTAACAGGGGGGGTACAGAAATAGAAGACGCCGGAGCATTCCAAGAATCCTTTGAATGTTACGAAACCTACATCTTGGACGGCAAAGGCAACCTGTTAGGCGTTCCGCTTCGTCGCGGTGTATCCGATTCCGCCTTTATTGACCAAATTAGCTTTTCATTCCATGAAAAAACCTTTTTCGACAAATACGGTGTCAGAGTCAGTCTGTTGGAAGACGAAGATTTCATCCGTGCCGCATCCATGCTTGCTGAAGAAGTTTTCGGTTTCGGCATCTACAAGGAGTCCAAAGGTTCGGGCGGTCGTTTTTATGAGCGCTGTTGGTTGATGGGTTCGGAAGATGCCCTGTACGGTCGCGTCCATTTTGGCGGCCAGCAAAATACCATCCTTTTCGAACTGACCGGCACCGGTTGCGGCGTAGCAAAAGAAGGATGGGAATCCCGACTTTTCGCATTCCTGATCAATGCAATCCGCCCAAAAATTACCCGCGTTGACGTAGCCAAAGACTTTTTCAACGGCGAATACAGCCCGAACCAAGCCCGTGAAGACCGCAATAAAGGTCTGTTTACCTGCCATCATGTCAAACCCAAAGGCGAATGTTTAGGCTCCGACTGGGAAGAAGACGACGAAGCCAAAATGACCAAAGGCAAGACCTACGGTATCGGCTCCCGTGAATCGTCAAAATACGTCCGCGTCTATGAAAAAGGCAAGCAGTTGGGCGATAAAACAAGTACATGGACGCGCTTTGAAATTGAATTCAAAGCAAAAGACATCGTTATACCTTTCGAAGTTTTACAGAATCCGGGCGAATATTTTGGCGGTGCATATCCGATTTGCGAACGCTTCGCCCAAATGGCAACACGCATACATGCAATTAAAGAAGACAAAGTCATTTCGGCCGACCGTTATCTTGAATGGGTTAAAAAACAGTTCGGACGTGCGGCAAACGGTCTGAAATTCATTTTCCCCGAACTGGACAAAGCCAAACTGTTTGAACTGATTGAACCAAATCATCAAAAGCTTCCCAAGTCTTTAGCTCCCGAAGCATATGACTGCGCGTTTTTGAAAGCACAAGCCATTCATAATCAGCCAGCATTCAAACCGTACAAAGACCCTTACGACATGTACGAATATTACGCGCGTCTGGAAAAGCAGCTTGAGCAGCAAAAACACGTCAACAATGAAGAAAGCTACAACAACTTCATCTACGACAAATTCGCAAGACTACCGATTTCATGGGCTTAAAGCGTCTGCCTGCAAAGACGTTTATTCATACAAGGAAACCAAAAAATGAACATCCAACTTCAAGGCCACATCGTTGGCGTTAAAAAATTCAACGGACAAATCGAAGGCAAGAACTTCGACTATTGCCGACTGATTGTCGCCACGCCCTTAGACAGCTCTCAAGGCAACGCATTGGGCAGCTCTACCACTGAATACGATTTCGGCGGTTCTGCCAATTTCGAGCAGTTCCGAAACGCCCAATTCCCGATCGAAGCAAGCCTGAACGTAGAAATCGTTACTACAGGTAAAACGCAAAAACTGAAAGTCATCGGTTTTCAACCCGTTAAGAAAGGCTGATTGAATGCAGAAAGTCTATGTTGTTCAGTCCGTATCAACAGGGGACTTTCTGTATCTCTCCCCTGATACGGGCGATATTGGACATACAAAATTAATAACGAATGCAGATTATTTCTTTGATTTTGAAGAAGCTGTTAACGCAGGCTTGGAAGAAATCGGCAATCAATATGAATTTGTCGTATTTGGATTTTTGAAAGACTGATTTTCAGCGTTCGGCGGTCGCTGGAAAAAATATCATCATTTCCGCCAAACACTTTTAAAAGGAAAAACATCATGAAATTGATGAACACTTGCCGTAAATACGGCGCAAAACTGGCCGTTGTTGCCGCTGCACCTTTGGCTTTCGCTACTCAAGCATGGGCCGAAGTACCTGAAAGCGTGAAAACCGACTTGGCTACTGCAAAGACTGACGCATTATCCGTTGCGGCCATCGTACTGGGTATTATCGCTTCAATCTTCGCTATCCAGCTGATCCGCCGCGTATTGCGTTAATTTGAAGCATATTTCAGACGACCCTTTAAAGGTCGTCTGAATACTAATTGACATGAGAATTTAAAAAATGGGCTACCAAGTCGGAAATAATTGTTATGCAACCCGTCAGGATGCCGAAAACGTCTATTTCAGTTTAGTGCCTCCAAAAATTGGCGATGACGGAAAGCTTTATCAGCTTAATTTTACAAAGTTCGGTTGGAAATATGGGGAACAGATTTTAAAAGCTGATTTGCCAGAATGTAACCCAATAGACAGCATGAAGGACGGATCCTATATAGGCTGGTCAGTTGTTGCCATCATGGCAGCGGTTTGGGGTATCAGGTTGATATGGCAGAAATTGAGGTAGCACTATGATGGATTTTTATTTTTATCTTGGTGTGTTTGTTCCGGTCGTGGTGGGCTGGATGATTTTTAAATAGGTAGTGATAGGTAGTGATAGGTAGTGATA
>NZ_JBQCUB010000017.1:3021-7979 GCF_051963655.1 Neisseria sp. P0001.S007
ATAGGTAGTGATAGGTAGTGATAGGTAGTGATATGGACGATGATTTTGAGTATGAACAAGGGGCTAGTTATGGTGGAGCAGATTATGGCTTTGGTGACTTTATGGAGCCTGACTCTGATCATGAAACGCACGAAGAGTATATGGAAAGGGTTTGGTCAGATGGTTATGACCAACATCAGGATTATTTAATTTTTCTGATTGATGCCGGTCTTATGCCCGAAGATAGTACGGTTGAAGACATGATAGCTAGTGGTTATGGTTCGTTTTAATGAAGAAGCGATATAATCTAACTTTCAGCAACCATTACGAAAGTTAGTATTATGTTTATCAGAAGTGAAAAAGATTTTTTCTATATCTCTGAATTTGAATTGGATGAATTATCTAAATTCTATTTAGAAAAACCTTTATCTTATGTGTTTTATTTATTTTTAAAAGAAACTGAATATTTAAAAAAATTCTCAATGAATAAGTGTATGAATTTTTATAATAGAATTGTTTTTGAGAAATCCTGTTTTGAAATTCTATTTAAAGATGATTCAGTTTTCAGTATAGGAAATGGCGAAATAAATGTTACGGGGTTTAATAATAATTTTTCTGTTTGTATTCAGCTTTAATTCTTATGCTACAGATTTACAGGTTAGAAACGGTAAGCTAAGTTATCCGTTAACTAAGGAATTTAATGAAAATGGCTTTAGAGCATGGAAAGTAATAGGCGGAGGTATAGAGCAGGAATATCAAGCTAGATTTGATAAAAGTTTACATGTAAGGGATGTATCAACAGGATTTAGATCTACTTCAACTGTACCTGTAACTTTTGAAGCCAAAGTATCCCGTAAAGTCGTTCTTCAAGGCGCATATCGCCTGGTAAAAGCAGGTGCAAAACTTGCTTTAAAAGGTCTACCATACGTTGGTGCTGCATCATATGCTTATGATGCCTATCAAGCCGTAAATCCCACATTAGAATCAGCCGGCTATCATTATTCTGAAAATGCCGATAGATACCTTAAAGTCTATGATAACGCTCTATGTATGGATAAATTTATGAGCCAACCCGGTTACTATTCCTGTGTTGGCGTAGATTCTTCTGTAATGCTTGCTCTTTCAAAGGGGGGACAATCGGCAAAAGATGCTGAAACCCTACTGACAATGCAAGTTCAGTCAGATTACGAAAAACTCCATAAAGAATTAATGGATGCCTATTATAAATCTGATAATTATTCTAGTGTATCTCCAAATTGTTTTTGGAATGGTTGGGGGGTTAGTTGCCGTATCAAAACCTTATTAATTGCATATAGATTTATAAAAAATTATTCTGAAGAACTAACGCCCGATAAGTTTTTAGAAATTGCAACACCTAAAATTGATAGTAATCCTACCCCTTTTATCGAAGGATCAGGCAGACCAGGCTACAACGAAAAAGTATCAGTCCCTGCCGGTACTGTTGTAACCATTGGCCCTGTCACTCCCGAAAATGGCAAGCCGGTGCAAATTACCATTACTTTCGGCAAAGATTCAAATGGTAATACAACGGCAAATGTTGCAACAACACAGCGTCCTGATTTGACACCGGGCGGATCTGAAGCACCTAATACAAAGCCTGATCCAGATCCTGCGCCTAATCCTGATGGAAAGCCCGATAAAAAGCCGGATGATAAACCCGATTCCGATGATAAGCCTGATAAACGTCCAGATGATAAACCTGATCCGGATGATGATCCATCTAATAAAGACAAAAGAAAAGAAGATAAAAAAGATGACAAGAAAGAAGAATCCAAAGGGTTACTCTGTAATATTTTCCCTGACATATTAGCTTGTTCAGAAAAAGGCGATGTAGAGGAACAAG
Source organism: Neisseria sp. P0001.S007 (assembly GCF_051963655.1). Taxonomy (NCBI): domain Bacteria; kingdom Pseudomonadati; phylum Pseudomonadota; class Betaproteobacteria; order Neisseriales; family Neisseriaceae; genus Neisseria; species Neisseria sp. P0001.S007. Next base: position 4,865 of record NZ_JBQCUB010000017.1, read on the forward strand.
AAGAACCTTTCAAAATTCCTCATACAAATAACGATACAACATTTAGCCCTGATTTCTTCCTACCCGATAATGGTGTTTGCCCTGCTCCAAGAACTGCAACCTATTTGGGCATAACCATGGAATTTAAATATGACATGATTTGTAATTTTGCCGAAATGATCCGATTCCTTGTGATTGGTATCGCTGCGGTAGCAGCAGCATATATCATGTTTTCAAGTAGAAAGGACTAAAGCATGAAAGCTGCGTTTTTCGCCATATTACAAAGGCTATTAACCTATATTGTTGCAAAAATATTTATTGCTCTTGGTATTAGTTTTGTAACTTATACAGGCTTTACAGTTGGATTAGGTTTTATAAAAGACTACGTAAAAAATCAGTTCAACTCAATGCCATCAGACATACTTCAAATTGTCATGATGGCAGGTTTCGGCCATGCATTAGGTCTGATATTCGGTGCATTTGCATTTAACGTTGCCATGCAAAGTATTAGCAAACTGTCATTTATTCCAGGGGGAAAAGCTAAATGATTATTTTACAAACTGGCGTACCGGGTAGCGGAAAAACTGCATCTGTTGTTAATATGCTGATGACAGACGAAAGCTACACCCACTTTACCGACAAAGACGGCGTAAAGAAAAAACGTCCATTGTTCGTCAACGGCATTCCTGAATTGAAGGTAGAACATGAAGAACTTACAGATGAACAAATTAAAGAAAAGCCATTTCAAGATTTTCTCCCTTATGGCTCGCTCGTCATCATAGACGAAGTGCAAAGGCTGATGGGCACACGTTCAGCAGCTTCAAAAGTACCTCCATTTATAGAAGCTTTGGCATTACATCGACATCATGGTTTAGATATTGTCCTGATTACTCAACATCCAAGTTATCTTGATAGTTTCGTAAGAAAGCTCGTTCAAAGGCATATGCACGTTTCAATCAAGCCAGTGGGACGTAAGCTTTACGAATGGAACGAATGCGTTGACCAGCCCGATAGCAGCGTCAATATTGCCAAAGCCATTGAGCGGACGTTTGTCGTGCCTAAAAAGACCTTTGGTATGTACAAATCCGCTGAAGTGCATACTAAGCCTAAACGCCGCATACCCAAAAGCCTGATATTCGTCGTCTTGTTTATACCGCTGTTGATAGGCTTTACCCTTTACACGATAAACAACATGAGCAAACGATTTAGCGCGGACGAACAACAAACGACGGCCACAACTGCCGCGTCTTCTGACGTAGATGGTACGTCTGAACCCCAAAATACCGCTGCTCCTGCTGATATAGGGCAAAACCTCAAACCCGAAGACTTTGTGCCAACGCTCGCCGAAAAGCCCGAAAGTAAACCCATTTATAACGGCGTCCGCCAAGTCAAAACATTTGAGTACCCCGTCGGCTGCGTCGATGGTGGCAAAAGCGGATGTACCTGCTATTCATCGCAAGGTACACCGTTGAAAGAAATCACTAAGGCAATGTGCAAAGACTACGCCAGAAACGGATTGCCGTTCAACCCATACAAGGACGAACAACAGGCAGCACAACAGCAACAGACCGCACCACAGACCGCCTATGAGCCTGAAAAAGGGCAAGTGCTTACGATGGGTGGCAAAAGCCCTCAAAACCTGATGTATGACGGCTATGTAGAGGCAGGGGAACAATTCCAGCAACGTGGAGGGACTGTCGGATCTAATTAATCAAGCTGCTTTTTACTGTGTTGATGTAGCCCTAAAGGCGGAATCAATATGGTAAAAAGTAGCACGGGGTGCGGGAACTCCCGCTACTTGAATACTAGGATAACTATCCGAAGCTGTAAGCCCTTTTATTCAGACGGCTTACAGGTTCGGATTAGCTACCCGAACCGAAAAACGCCCATCTTGAAACGGCCTAAGTCATCAGACTGTAGAAAAGATGAAGAGGGCGTTTTTTTGTTGTCTGAAAATTGAGTAGCATCAAAGAACACATAAAAGTGTGAATCTGCATAGTAAGGAAAATTATGAGAAACGCTGTCGGTTTGGATATATCGCAAAACACTTTTGACGCTGCCGCTATTGTCAATGGGCAACGTAAGCAAGCCCTGTTTGACAACAGCATCAATGGCTTTGAAAGCTTCAAAGCCTGGCTTGACGGTTTTGACTGTGAATTGCATATATGCATGGAAGCAACCGGCAATTACTTTGAAGACGTTGCCGACTATATCGGCCAGTTTTACATCGTATCCGTTATCAACCCTTACAAAATTAGTGAATACGGCAAAAGCCGTTTTCACCGCACAAAAACGGACAAACAAGATGCAAGGTTGATTGCCGAATATTGTCATACGGCCATGCCCAAAGACTTACCCGCTCGGCAAAAAATAAGCATAGGTCATTATCGCTTGAAACGTTTATTGGCTTTATATGAACAGCTTAAAACCCAAAAGACCGCCCAAAAGAACAGGCTGAAAGTAGCTAAAGACGATTTTGTTAGAAAAATTCATCAAGTTCAAATCCAAGAATTGGATCAACACATTCAGCAAGTCGAAGCAGAAATACAGGCAATCACAAATAGCAATCAAGACTTGAAAGCTGTTTCAGATCGTCTGCAAACCATTCCGGCTATTGGCAAACTAACAGCTGCTATACTCACAAACTATTTACTTAGTGGCGACTTTAAAACCGCTAATCAATTCACCGCCTTTGCCGGCTTGAATCCGCAACAAAAAGAATCAGGAACTAGCGTAAAAGGTCGTTCAAGCATGACACGCTACGGAAACAGACGGCTAAAATCAGCCCTGTTCATGCCTGCTATGGTTGCGCTCAACAGGAATTACTTTCCCGATTTTGTTAAACGTTTGAAAGCCAAGAATAAACCAAAGATGCTGATATTAGGTGCGCTTATGCGTAAGCTGCTTGTCGTGGCCTACTACGTTTACAAAACACAAAAACCTTACAATCCTGAACGCTACAAACCTGCATAATGTTTGTATAAAATAACAAAGCTGTTTTTGCCTGAATGTCAATCAAAAACAGCTTAAAACGCTTGCGCCCTGAGTAATTACATAAAATAAATATCAAGATAAATTAACATGATATAAAAATTACTCGAAATAGGGCTAGACGGCTAAAGTAGCATCTTTTCTT
>NZ_JBQCUB010000018.1:0-5800 GCF_051963655.1 Neisseria sp. P0001.S007
GCAACAGCCCATACCCGCATAAATGCTTACGCCATATTAACGCAAATATCATTTTATTTCAAATATTCTAAACAGTTAACCGTAACTTTCGGTACTTTTGTTCAAGAATAACAACAGAGTTGTCATCCTTTAATTTAAACAACAAGCATGCACGAACACTCAATAGGCATCGGAATGGGTATCGGTTCATCAATATCCTTGCACCCATTACCCTACCTCCTATCGTCAAACCGACAGAACTGACAGGCATGTAAAAAGCCCCCGACATCAGTCGGGGGCTTCGGAATGGGTGTTTGGCGGTGACCTACTTTCACATGGAAGAACCACACTATCATCGGCGCTGAGTCGTTTCACGGTCCTGTTCGGGATGGGAAGGCGTGGGACCAACTCGCTATGGCCGCCAAACTTAAACTGTTACAAATCGGTAAAGCCTTAATCAATTATTTGGTGATGACTGAATCAGTCAGTAAGCTTTTATCTTTGAAGTTCTTCAAATGATAGAGTCAAGCCTCACGAGCAATTAGTATGGGTTAGCTTCACGCGTTACCGCGCTTCCACACCCCACCTATCAACGTCCTGGTCTCGAACGACTCTTTAGTGTGGTTAAACCACAAGGGAAGTCTCATCTTCAGGCGAGTTTCGCGCTTAGATGCTTTCAGCGCTTATCTCTTCCGAACTTAGCTACCCGGCTATGCAACTGGCGTTACAACCGGTACACCAGAGGTTCGTCCACTCCGGTCCTCTCGTACTAGGAGCAGCCCCCGTCAAACTTCCAACGCCCACTGCAGATAGGGACCAAACTGTCTCACGACGTTTTAAACCCAGCTCACGTACCACTTTAAATGGCGAACAGCCATACCCTTGGGACCGACTACAGCCCCAGGATGTGATGAGCCGACATCGAGGTGCCAAACTCCGCCGTCGATATGAACTCTTGGGCGGAATCAGCCTGTTATCCCCGGAGTACCTTTTATCCGTTGAGCGATGGCCCTTCCATACAGAACCACCGGATCACTATGTCCTGCTTTCGCACCTGCTCGACTTGTCGGTCTCGCAGTTAAGCTACCTTTTGCCATTGCACTATCAGTCCGATTTCCGACCGGACCTAGGTAACCTTCGAACTCCTCCGTTACTCTTTGGGAGGAGACCGCCCCAGTCAAACTGCCTACCATGCACGGTCCCCGACCCGGATTACGGGTCTGGGTTAGAACCTCAAAGACACCAGGGTGGTATTTCAAGGACGGCTCCACAGAGACTGGCGTCTCTGCTTCAAAGCCTCCCACCTATCCTACACAAGTGACTTCAAAGTCCAATGCAAAGCTACAGTAAAGGTTCACGGGGTCTTTCCGTCTAGCAGCGGGTAGATTGCATCTTCACAACCACTTCAACTTCGCTGAGTCTCAGGAGGAGACAGTGTGGCCATCGTTACGCCATTCGTGCGGGTCGGAACTTACCCGACAAGGAATTTCGCTACCTTAGGACCGTTATAGTTACGGCCGCCGTTTACTGGGGCTTCGATCCGATGCTTGCACATCTTCAATTAACCTTCCAGCACCGGGCAGGCGTCACACCCTATACGTCCACTTTCGTGTTAGCAGAGTGCTGTGTTTTTAATAAACAGTCGCAGCCACCTATTCTCTGCGACCCTCCAGGGCTTACGGAGCAAGTCCTTAACCTTAGAGGGCATACCTTCTCCCGAAGTTACGGTATCAATTTGCCGAGTTCCTTCTCCTGAGTTCTCTCAAGCGCCTTAGAATTCTCATCCTGCCCACCTGTGTCGGTTTGCGGTACGGTTCAATTCAAACTGAAGCTTAGTGGCTTTTCCTGGAAGCGTGGTATTAGTTACTTCATGTCCGTAGACACTCGTCATCACTTCTCGGTGTTAAGAAGACCCGGATTTACCTAAGTCTTCCACCTACCGGCTTAAACAAGCTATTCCAACAGCTTGCTAACCTAACCTTCTCCGTCCCCACATCGCATTTGAATCAAGTACAGGAATATTAACCTGTTTCCCATCGACTACGCATTTCTGCCTCGCCTTAGGGGCCGACTCACCCTACGCCGATGAACGTTGCGTAGGAAACCTTGGGCTTTCGGCGAGCGGGCTTTTCACCCGCTTTATCGCTACTCATGTCAACATTCGCACTTCTGATACCTCCAGCACACTTTACAATGCACCTTCATCGGCCTACAGAACGCTCCCCTACCATGCCAGTAAACTGGCATCCGCAGCTTCGGTTATAGATTTGAGCCCCGTTACATCTTCCGCGCAGGACGACTCGACCAGTGAGCTATTACGCTTTCTTTAAATGATGGCTGCTTCTAAGCCAACATCCTGGCTGTCTGGGCCTTCCCACTTCGTTTACCACTTAATCTATCATTTGGGACCTTAGCTGGCGGTCTGGGTTGTTTCCCTCTTGACAACGGACGTTAGCACCCGCTGTCTGTCTCCCGAGGAACCACTTGATGGTATTCTTAGTTTGCCATGGGTTGGTAAGTTGCAATAACCCCCTAGCCATAACAGTGCTTTACCCCCATCAGTGTCTTGCTCGAGGCACTACCTAAATAGTTTTCGGGGAGAACCAGCTATCTCCGAGTTTGTTTAGCCTTTCACCCCTATCCACAGCTCATCCCCGCATTTTGCAACATGCGTGGGTTCGGTCCTCCAGTACCTGTTACGGCACCTTCAACCTGGCCATGGATAGATCACTCGGTTTCGGGTCTACACCCAGCAACTATTCGCCCTATTAAGACTCGGTTTCCCTACGCCTCCCCTATTCGGTTAAGCTCGCTACTGAATGTAAGTCGTTGACCCATTATACAAAAGGTACGCAGTCACACCACAAGGGTGCTCCCACTGTTTGTATGCATCAGGTTTCAGGTTCTATTTCACTCCCCTCCCGGGGTTCTTTTCGCCTTTCCCTCACGGTACTGGTTCACTATCGGTCGATGATGAGTATTTAGCCTTGGAGGATGGTCCCCCCATATTCAGACAGGATTTCACGTGTCCCGCCCTACTTTTTGTACGCTTAGTACCACTGTTGAGATTTCGAATACGGGACTATCACCCACTATGGTCAAGCTTCCCAGCTTGTTCTTCTATCTCGACAGTTATTACGTACAGGCTCCTCCGCGTTCGCTCGCCACTACTTGCGGAATCTCGGTTGATTTCTTTTCCTCCGGGTACTTAGATGGTTCAGTTCTCCGGGTTCGCTTCGCTTATCCTATGTATTCAGATAAGGATACCTCCTAAGAGGTGGGTTTCCCCATTCGGACATCGCGGGATCATAGCTTTATTGCCAGCTCCCCCACGCTTTTCGCAGGCTTACACGTCCTTCGTCGCCTATCATCGCCAAGGCATCCACCTGATGCACTTATTCACTTGACTCTATCATTTCAAGAACCTCTTTGACTTCGTTTGCCTACCCGTTGACTAGGGAAGCAAACTTGAAATTCCTACTTTGATAAAGCTTACTGCTTTGTTGTGTCTTAATCCTGCCTTTTGTGTTTCAGGATTAAGTCGATACAATCATCACCCAAATACTGTGTTTATTTTCTTTTCTCTTGCGAGAGATTTTTTATCCTTTGCAAAGAATAAAAAATCAAAACAAACTCATTGTCTTTGTTTGTTGATTTCGGCTTTCCAATTTGTTAAAGATCGATGCGTCGATATTTCACTTCGCAAATCAAAATAAGCTGCTAAATATAGCAGGCTTCCTTTGATTTGTAAAGTTCTTGGTGGAGGCAAACGGGATCGAACCGATGACCCCCTGCTTGCAAAGCAGGTGCTCTACCAACTGAGCTATGCCCCCGTTCTTGGTGGGTCTGGGAGGACTTGAACCTCCGACCCCACGCTTATCAAGCGTGTGCTCTAACCAGCTGAGCTACAAACCCGGATTCTCTTCTTAAGCGAATCTTGTCTTCACTCAAGCTTTTCTCTTCCGCATCTTTTACAGTTTACCGATAAGTGTGAATGCATCAGACCTCTTCTTTCTCTAGAAAGGAGGTGATCCAGCCGCAGGTTCCCCTACGGCTACCTTGTTACGACTTCACCCCAGTCATGAAGCATACCGTGGTAAGCGGGCTCCTTGCGGTTACCCTACCTACTTCTGGTATCCCCCACTCCCATGGTGTGACGGGCGGTGTGTACAAGACCCGGGAACGTATTCACCGCAGTATGCTGACCTGCGATTACTAGCGATTCCGACTTCATGCACTCGAGTTGCAGAGTGCAATCCGGACTACGATCGGTTTTATGAGATTGGCTCCACCTCGCGGCTTGGCTACCCTCTGTACCGACCATTGTATGACGTGTGAAGCCCTGGTCATAAGGGCCATGAGGACTTGACGTCATCCCCACCTTCCTCCGGCTTGTCACCGGCAGTCTCATTAGAGTGCCCAACTAAATGATGGCAACTAATGACAAGGGTTGCGCTCGTTGCGGGACTTAACCCAACATCTCACGACACGAGCTGACGACAGCCATGCAGCACCTGTGTTACGGCTCCCGAAGGCACTCCTCCGTCTCTGGAGGATTCCGTACATGTCAAGACCAGGTAAGGTTCTTCGCGTTGCATCGAATTAATCCACATCATCCACCGCTTGTGCGGGTCCCCGTCAATTCCTTTGAGTTTTAATCTTGCGACCGTACTCCCCAGGCGGTCAATTTCACGCGTTAGCTACGCTACTAAGCAATCAAGTTGCCCAACAGCTAATTGACATCGTTTAGGGCGTGGACTACCAGGGTATCTAATCCTGTTTGCTACCCACGCTTTCGAGCATGAACGTCAGTGTTATCCCAGGAGGCTGCCTTCGCCATCGGTATTCCTCCACATCTCTACGCATTTCACTGCTACACGTGGAATTCTACCTCCCTCTGACACACTCTAGTCACCCAGTTCAGAACGCAGTTCCCAGGTTGAGCCCGGGGATTTCACATCCTGCTTAAGTAACCGTCTGCGCTCGCTTTACGCCCAGTAATTCCGATTAACGCTCGCACCCTACGTATTACCGCGGCTGCTGGCACGTAGTTAGCCGGTGCTTATTCTTCAGGTACCGTCATCAGCCGTCGATATTAGCAACAGCCTTTTCTTCCCTGACAAAAGTCCTTTACAACCCGAAGGCCTTCTTCAGACACGCGGCATGGCTGGATCAGGCTTGCGCCCATTGTCCAAAATTCCCCACTGCTGCCTCCCGTAGGAGTCTGGGCCGTGTCTCAGTCCCAGTGTGGCGGATCATCCTCTCAGACCCGCTACTGATCGTCGCCTTGGTAGGCCTTTACCCCACCAACTAGCTAATCAGATATCGGCCGCTCGAATAACGCAAGGCCCGAAGGTCCCCTGCTTTCCTCCTCAGAGAATATGCGGTATTAGCTAATCTTTCGATTAGTTATCCCCCATTACTCGGTACGTTCCGATATATTACTCACCCGTTCGCCACTCGCCACCCAAGAAGCAAGCTTCTCTGTGCTGCCGTCCGACTTGCATGTGTAAAGCATGCCGCCAGCGTTCAATCTGAGCCAGGATCAAACTCTTATGTTCAATCTCTAACTTATAACTTCTGGTCTGCTTCAAAGAAACCGACAGAACAATGTCTAAAACATCATCTTGTCTGTCTTTCAAACAGTGTGAGGCCTAATGCACTCACACTTATCGGTAATCTGTTTTTTAAAGAGCGAATCGAATTATACAGCACATTTAGCAAATGTCAACTAAAATTATCGAAAATTTTAACTAACTGTGTTATACTGTCTGCTTCGTTTTCTTCACCGCGTCAGCAGCGAAGAACCGAACTATACGCC
>NZ_JBQCUB010000019.1:0-4344 GCF_051963655.1 Neisseria sp. P0001.S007
CAAACCCATCAAAACACCCTGCTGCAATCGGACAAACTGCAGCTCAGCAGCAAGGGCAATACCGTGCTGAACGGTGCTCAAGCCCATGCAAAACGCATCGACGCCGAAGTCGGCGGCACACTGCACATCGAAAGCCCGCAGGACACTGTCGAACAGGAAAGCAAACAAAGCGGCGGCGGCATCCGCGCCCAAGTCGCGCTCGGTACCGCATGGAGCGTATCCGGCAACTACAACCAAAGCAAAGCCAGCGGCCACAGCCGCAGCGTCGGCAGCCAAAGCGGTCTCTTTGCCGGCGAAGGCGGCTACCACATCACAGCCGATAGCGTCCGGCTTAAAGGCGGTGCCATCGCTTCTGCCGCAGATAAAGATCACAACGAACTGACCGCCCGCAGTTTCAGCTTTGAAGACATCCGCAACGAAAGCAGCTACAGCGCCAGCAGCATGGGCATCGGCGCCGGCTACGGCGGCAGCCTGAAAGGCAGCGGCGGCTTCAATCAAAGCGCCTTCGGCCGTGCGTCCCAAACCGCCGGCCAAAACATCAAGCAAGGCCTCAACTACAGCCCCACCCTGCCGCAACATGAAAGCGGCGGCAGCCAAGGCTATACCCGCTCCGTACTCAGCGAAGGCAACATCACCATCGGCGACCAAGCCACCAGCGCCCGCGCACTCGGCATCCAAACCGATCTGCAAAACGCCCACCGCAGCGCCGAAGCCGTACCCGATCTGCAAAACCTACTCGACAAACAGCAAACCGTCGCCCAATCGACTGCCGTCATCCACAGCGCCGTTGCCACCTATAGTGGCAACCGTGCCAAAGCGGCAGCCGAAGAGCTGGAAAAACAACAGGCCGCTTACGAAGGCCGTCTGAAAGAGCAAAACGACGGCAGTTATGAGCAATATGCCGGTAAAAGCGACAGCGAACGGCTGTCCATGAGGCTGGGGAACGCGAAGTATGCCCAAGCTTACCAAGAAGCCCGAAGCTGGGGCGTAGGCGGCAGCAAAAGCCGTGCGCTTAGCGCCGCCGAAACCCTGATTACCGGCGCATTGGGCGGCCAGGGTGATTTACAGCTGGCGGCCAATACGTTGGCGCCGTATGCCGCAGCCGCCATCGGCAAGCGCTTCGGCCACGGTGAAAACAAAAACGAAGCCGCGCAAGCAATCGGCCACTTTATGCTCGGTGCCGCCTTGGCCTACGCCAACGGCGCCGACCCGCTTGCCGGCGGCAGCGCTGCCGTTGCCGCCGAACGCGCAGCCGAATACCTGGCCAAACAATACGACGACGGCAAGACCGCGATTGACCCGATAAGCGGAAAATTCAATCCCAACCTTCTGCCCGAGCACATTAAAGAAGAGATCAAAGCGCAGACCGGGGCGCTTGCTTCGGTGGTGGGTGCGGCCGGAGGCAGTCTGAACGGCACGAACAGCAGCAACGGAGCGTTGTTTGATGCGCAAGTTGCCGGGACGGTCGGACAGAATGCGGTGGAGAATAACTATCTGAGCAAAGAAGAAACCATCGAGTTTGAAAGAAGATTGGAACAATGCGCGATAGGCGATAAAAAATGTCTGGATGAAACATTTGCAGACGCCCGTATGCGCAGCGCAAAAAACCGCAATGATTTGATACTGCAATGCCAACGCGGAGGCGACCAAGATCCTGCGTGCGCCGCGAAAAAAGTTGAAATACGTGAAGGCTTGCAATATGTCACCAGTGAAGAATATGCGCCGCTTTATGCAAGCAGGCAGTATCCACCCAGAAGAAAATGGGCTCAACTTGAGCCTGTTACACAAACCGATTCTATTTCACCTAACCAAGCAGGAGACGATGCAAAAAACTTACCGGTCGTTACCGTTCTCCCCGATTGGATCGGCAAAGAAGGTTACAGCAGCCGGCACTTTATCATTTGGGAAAATATGACCGATATTGCCTATTTGGAGAGTGACCGTCAAAAAGCTGCCGATATCACCCATTATCTCGACGGCATTTCATTTAACCACACCAATCAGCGTAAGAGCCTGTTACGTCCGTCCGATTTTTGGTACACCCTTCGTGGCGCTTTCTCAGTAGGAAAATCGCCCCGTCTCGGCAATCTCCCCCAGCAGGTAGCTGATGGCCAACAGCCGGACAAACCATTTACTGAGCGGGCAGTTGAGAAAGTCTTCAGTGCCCCATTTGACATACGCGTTGCCGATCGTATCTTGATTGATACCGGAGAAGGCATTATCGGTCTCGGTGAAGGATTATGGAACGGAGGGAAGTACGTCATTCAAAATCCGGATCGGGTCTGGAATAAGCTGGAACAGTTGGCTACCAACCAAGAGGAGCGGGATAAAGTAATCGATTCTGCCGGTACAGCCATCCGGCACGAATGGAGCCTGTTCAAACGGCATAGCAGCAATTTCGGACATGCTGTTGCCAATGGCAATTTGGGTGATGCGGTCGATGACATGGAAACGGCTACAGCCAATGTAGGCGGTTTTATCGTTCCCGGAAAAGCTGCAAAACACGGTGGAGAAATCATCAGTAAAGGGGTTCGCTATGTAGGCGGGAATTTGGTTGGCGAAAGCGGGAGGTTTGCGCGAAAAGTCGCAGACAACGGGAAGCAAGAGCTTCAAAAAATAAAGGAAGGCTTTGACAATTTCTGCCATGGTGCGCAATGCGGACTGGCCACACCGGAGGGTATCGGATTGCCGCACAGAGTGCAGCCTGAAAGCCCGTCTCTTCCAATGGAAAGCCGTGCGCACGGCAAGGGCGGCACCAAATCCGGCGCAACCGGCAAAGGCAGCACATCAGCCAAAGGAAGCGGGCAGCCCGAATCTTCGCCACCCAAAGGCGGCACGGCGGGAGAGAAGTTTGACAAAGCGGTAGGCAATGTTGCGGAGAAAGTCGGACAAGGGAATGCGGTATATGATCAGACCTTTGGCAAGCAGGGCGGAATCGGGCGTCTGGAAGAAAATGTGCACAACAAACAGCCTCCCGCCCGCAATAACCGCTTGAACACGAATAACTCGAAACTTCAGAATAGCACCCAAACTATTTCGTCTGATACAATTATCAAAGACGGATCGCATTTTGATCAGAAAGGAAAACTAAAACCAAATGTAACATATCAAGCCGGAGAGTTTGAATATATATACCAAACTGATCATCTTGGGCGGTTAAAAACATGGGAAGCACAAGAGCTTCAGTTAACCAAACGTTCCGACAGGCTTCATCATAACCCTAATACTCCGGGAAAACTCAGTGGTGATCATGCTGGTCATTTGGCGGGAGATAGATTTGGCGGGTCTCCAAAGTTGGATAATCTGGTATCCCAGCTTAGCGGAGTTAATTTAAGCAATTATAAAATTCTAGAAAATGAATGGGCAAATGCATTAATGGAAAAGAAACGCGTAACGGTAAATGTTGATATACAATACAAGGGAAATAGTTTAAGGCCAGATCATTTTGTTATTCAATATGAAATTGATGGCATTAAAAAAGTTGAAAAGATTTACAACACAGGAAAGTAAAAATGAAATTTGAAGATAAGATATCAGAAATACAAGAACGTATGCTTAGCTTGGCACTTGAATTTTCAGGAGAGGGGGTTACCGCTGTCTATATATATGGTGCAAGGGAAAGAAACGTATTGTCTTTTGATGCTTTTTTTAAAGTGGGTAATAAAATTATGAGAAAGGAGTCTTTTAATACAAAAGAGATTCAATGGCAGTTTCTTAATCTTGGAATGGAAGATTATTCGGAACTATGCTCTGTCTTTGCCGAGAATCATCAGGAAATTCCAACTCAGTTGAAACTCATATATGACAATGTAAATCAGAAAGCATCCGCTAATTATTCATATGAAAAATTTTTCTCGCATAGAGATGATTTAACACCGGGTAATATTTTTGAACAATGGTTTAAAGAAGAAAAGCAAAAAACAGAAAACCCGTATGGCTAATCATGATTCCATAATGCAGATTAAAGGCAGCCCGAAACCCCATTCAGGCTGTCGTTTGCATTTGGGCACGCTGGCTTTCAGCCTGCTGCTCGGTTTCGGTTCGGCTCTGATTGTGCCCGCCGCCGCAGCCGCAGCACGCAGGTGCAGGATGGCAGCAGCGCCGAAGCCGTCGGCAGCTCGCTGACGGCCGGCCGCCATCTCAGCATCCGTGCCACCGAAGGCAACATCGAAGCCAAAGGCACACAAATCTCCGCCGAAGGCGATGCCCTGCTGTATGCCCGCGACGACATCCGACTGCTGGCCGCGGCCGACAGCCGCCGGCAAACCGGCAGCAGCAAGCGTAGCGGTTTCTCCATCGACAACCGCGACCATATCACCCCCTTCGGCACCTTTAACGATCAGG
>NZ_JBQCUB010000020.1:0-3478 GCF_051963655.1 Neisseria sp. P0001.S007
AAAAACAGCCGAAAACCTGTGTTTAGGTTTCGGCTGTTGGGGGAAAGGAATTTTGCAAAGGTCTCAGGCCGTCTGAATGTTTCAGACGGCCTTTGTTTCTAAAATTTAGGCATAAATTGGAAAACACCAAACTTTATCAGTCATTTGCTTGACTAAACCCTTGCAATAAAAATATAATTCCAATCTTGTCGACATGGTGTCGGCAAGTATTTAACTCAACAGGACGAGAAAATATGCCAACTATTAACCAATTGGTACGCAAAGGCCGTCAAAAGCCTGTGTACGTAAACAAAGTGCCTGCACTGGAAGCTTGCCCGCAAAAACGTGGCGTATGCACCCGTGTATACACAACTACCCCTAAAAAACCTAACTCTGCATTGCGTAAAGTATGTAAAGTTCGCTTGACTAACGGTTTTGAAGTAATTTCATACATCGGCGGTGAAGGTCACAACTTGCAAGAGCACAGCGTCGTATTGATTCGCGGCGGTCGTGTAAAAGACTTACCAGGTGTACGTTACCACACTGTACGCGGTTCTTTGGATACTGCAGGCGTTAAAGACCGTAAACAAGCCCGTTCTAAATACGGTGCTAAGCGTCCTAAATAATTATCGGGACTCAAATAGGCACGTCGGCCGCCTAAGCTGAACAACGGCCGAGTAAGTGAATACTCAATTGGGTATTCATGGGAATTGACCCAACTGAATAGATTAAAGGAAATTAAAATGCCAAGACGTAGAGAAGTCCCTAAGCGCGACGTACTGCCAGATCCTAAATTCGGCAGCGTTGAGCTGACTAAATTCATGAACGTATTGATGATTGACGGTAAGAAATCTGTTGCAGAACGTATCGTTTACGGTGCGCTGGAACAAATTGAGAAAAAAACCGGCAAAGTAGCAATCGAAGTATTTAACGAAGCCATTGCAAACGCCAAACCTATCGTGGAAGTGAAAAGCCGCCGTGTAGGTGGTGCAAACTACCAAGTTCCTGTTGAAGTTCGTCCTTCACGTCGTCTGGCTTTGGCAATGCGCTGGGTTCGCGACGCGGCCCGTAAACGTGGTGAGAAATCTATGGACCTGCGTTTGGCGGGTGAATTGATTGATGCGGCTGAAGGTCGTGGCGGTGCGTTGAAAAAACGTGAAGAAGTACACCGCATGGCTGAAGCAAACAAAGCATTCTCTCACTTCCGTTTTTAATATCGAAAGGCTAACAAAATGGCTCGTAAGACCCCTATCAGCCTGTATCGCAATATCGGTATTTCTGCCCATATTGACGCGGGTAAAACAACCACAACAGAACGTATTTTGTTCTATACAGGTTTGACTCACAAATTGGGCGAAGTGCATGACGGCGCAGCTACTACCGACTACATGGAACAAGAGCAAGAGCGTGGTATTACCATTACTTCTGCTGCTGTGACTTCTTATTGGTCCGGTATGGCGAAACAGTTCCCTGAGCACCGTTTCAACATCATCGACACCCCGGGACACGTTGACTTTACCGTAGAGGTAGAGCGTTCTATGCGTGTATTGGACGGCGCGGTAATGGTTTACTGTGCAGTAGGCGGTGTTCAACCTCAATCTGAAACCGTATGGCGTCAAGCTAACAAATACCAAGTACCTCGCTTGGCATTTGTAAATAAAATGGACCGTCAAGGTGCCAACTTCTTCCGCGTTGTTGAGCAAATGAAAACCCGTTTGCGCGCAAACCCAGTACCTATCGTGATTCCGGTTGGTGCGGAAGACAGCTTCAGCGGTGTTGTTGACCTGTTGAAAATGAAATCCATTATTTGGAATGAAGCCGATAAAGGTACAACCTTTACCTATGGCGATATTCCTGCTGAATTGGTTGAGACTGCTGAAGAATGGCGTCAAAACATGATTGAAGCCGCAGCTGAAGCCAGCGAAGAATTGATGGACAAATACTTGGGCGGTGATGAGCTGACTGAAGAAGAAATCGTAGGCGCATTGCGTCAACGTACTTTGGCCGGTGAAATTCAACCAATGTTGTGCGGTTCAGCATTTAAAAACAAAGGTGTTCAACGTATGTTGGATGCAGTTGTAGAATTGCTGCCTGCTCCTACCGACATTCCTCCAGTTCAAGGTGTTAACCCTAACACTGAAGAAGCTGACAGCCGTCAAGCCAGCGATGAAGAGAAATTCTCTGCATTGGCGTTCAAAATGTTGAATGATAAATACGTTGGTCAATTGACTTTCATCCGCGTTTACTCTGGTGTTGTGAAATCCGGTGATACCGTATTGAACTCAGTAAAAGGTACTCGCGAACGTATCGGTCGTCTGGTGCAAATGACTGCTGCAGACCGTACTGAAATTGAAGAAGTACGCGCTGGTGATATTGCAGCTGCGATCGGTCTTAAAGACGTTACCACTGGTGAAACCCTGTGTGCTGAAAGCGCACCAATCATCTTGGAACGCATGGAATTCCCTGAGCCGGTAATTCACATTGCTGTTGAACCAAAAACCAAAGCCGACCAAGAGAAAATGGGTATCGCCCTGAACCGTCTGGCGAAAGAAGACCCTTCTTTCCGCGTTCGTACAGACGAAGAATCCGGTCAAACCATTATTTCCGGTATGGGTGAATTGCACTTGGAAATTATTGTTGATCGTATGAAACGCGAATTCGGTGTGGAAGCTAACATTGGTGCGCCGCAAGTTGCATACCGTGAAACTATCCGCAAAGAAGTTGAAGCTGAATACAAACACGCTAAACAATCCGGTGGTAAAGGTCAATACGGTCACGTTGTGATCAAAATGGAACCTATGGAGCCGGGTGGTGCAGGTTACGAATTTATCGACGAAATTAAAGGTGGTGTGATTCCTCGCGAATTCATTCCGTCTGTCGATAAAGGTATCCGCGATACCCTGCCTAACGGTATCGTTGCAGGTTACCCAGTAGTTGACGTACGCGTACGTTTGATCTTCGGTTCTTCACACGACGTTGACTCCTCTCAACTGGCGTTCGAATTGGCTGCTTCTCAAGCCTTTAAAGAAGGTATGCGTAAAGCCAATCCTGCTCTGCTTGAGCCAATCATGGCAGTTGAAGTGGAAACCCCTGAAGAATACATGGGTGACGTAATGGGCGACTTGAACCGTCGTCGTGGCGTTGTATTGGGTATGGATGATGACGGTATCGGCGGTAAAAAAGTCCGTGCCGAAGTACCTCTGGCAGAAATGTTCGGTTACTCAACCGACCTGCGTTCTGCAACCCAAGGTCGCGCTACTTACTCCATGGAGTTCAAAAAATACGCTGAAGCTCCTGCTCACGTAGCTGCTGCTGTAACTGAAGCCCGCAAAGGCTAATCAGAAAAGACCGTCTGAAACTGAAAATAAATTTTCAGACGGCCATTGTTCTTTAATCGATCTTTATATGTAAAGGAATTAGCTCATGGCTAAGGAAAAATTTGAACGTAGCAAACCGCACGTAAACGTTGGCACCATCGGTCACGTTGACCATGGTAAAA
>NZ_JBQCUB010000021.1:0-3059 GCF_051963655.1 Neisseria sp. P0001.S007
CTGCAGCAGGATGTCGCGCGCGGAATCGAGGCGGATGGTGTCGCCCGCAGTAATGTTGCTGCCTTGGACGGTAATGTTGCCCTCGCGGCTGCCGATGTTGATGTCGCCGCCGGCTTTCAGGCTGCTTTGCCGGCTTTGGCGGTAGTTTTGGTTTTGTTCCTTGCTGGCGGTTTTAAAGCCGAAGCCGGCTTCAACGGACAAGAGGACGGCGCCTTGCTGTCCGGTTTGGTTTTTAAGGGCATCGGCCACTTTGCCGACGCCATCGGCCAGTTGGTAGGCTTGGGCGCCGGCGACTAGACCCTGCAGGGCGCGGGTGCGGTCGTCGGCTTTGCTTTTGGCAGCACCTTCGGCAGCGTTGACCAGATCGATCAGCGGTGAGGAGATTTTGGCGAAGGTGCCGATTTTAAGGTCGCGCTCGCTCTGGTGGTTGCGGCCGTGATTGTCGGCAGTACGGATATCGACGCTTTGGGCGGCAATGTCGATGTCGCGGGCGGCGGCAACATCACTGCCGGTTTGGCGGTAGGCGCCGCCGGCATCTATCCGCACGCCGCCTTTCAGGCTGCCGATTTGGCTGGCGGTCTGCCGGGTTTCTTCGCCTTCGCTCTCGCGGCGGTTTTTCATCCAGCCGCTAAAGTGTTCGGTGTCGGAGATGACGGCGCTGCCGATGCCGGAAGAAACTTGGCGCTCGCTTTGGCTTTGGCGGTGTTCGGCGGCGCGGATGTCGATGTCGCCGCCGGCTTTGAGTAGCAGGTCGTCTTGGGAGACTAGACTGCTGCCGCTGACGGCGATATTGCCTTTTTCGGCAAGCAGACGGGTTTTACCGCCCACGGACAGGGTGCTGCCGCTGATGCTGCCGATCTCGCCCGCAGCCTGCCCCTGATCGTTAAAGGTGCCGAAGGGGGTGATATGGTCGCGGTTGTCGATGGAGAAACCGCTACGCTTGCTGCTGCCGCCATATCAGCTGATATTGTATGTATAGGTCTGTTATGTTGGTTGGTCGGGATGATAATCCTCAAATTCCCAAGAAAAAAATTTTAATAAATTCGATAATGACAATTCCCATGTTTCTCTTGAGCAGTATGCTAATATTTTATTAATTTCATCAATAATATCTTTATGATTAAACTGTTCCATTATTAGTGCATTTAACCAAAAGAAACCTTCTTTACTGCAATTATGTGAAATCCATTTTGGGGAGCAAACGCAAAAGGAAAAAATGGATGTCCCCTGTTCACCTTCAATCCCAATCTCTATATCTATCCATTGATAAAAATTATCAGGTATTTCAGGGGAAAATTCTTCAAAATTAACATTATATAATTCTATGCTTTCTAAATTCAGTTTAATCATTTTATATTCAAGTGTCCATTAGTTAAAGTTTTTCCATCGGAATTTCTAATAACGAAATTAGCCTGTACTCCTGTAGGATTGAAAGCTTTTGAAGTGTTAGTTTTTATAGTTGGGGGACGATATAATCGTGTACCATCTGCACTTAACAGACATCCTGGACAAGAAGAACTATTCACTGGTTTTGCTCCATCTCCAACCCAAATTTTTCCTAGTTTATCCGCTTCTTTAGCAGTTCCAGAACCAATTCCAAAATTAATTTCCCCTTTTCTATTTGGTTGCATTGTTTTCCAATCATTTATAGCACTTGCCAATCTTGAATCTTGAGCAGCAATATTTTTTAAGTTCTGTTCATTTAACTGATTAATTAATTTGGGATAGGTTGCCGCATTAGCAGTTCCTCCTGAAGTACTTCGGACAGTATCAGGCGTAACTTTCTGGACTTTGGGACTTGAAGGAATGCGGGCTTCGCCGACAGGCACAGCTTTTCCGGGCGGAGCCTCAGCCTTGCCGACAATCTTCACTACCTTTGCGGCGGCAGGCGGGCGGACAATGGCAGATGCCGTCCCGTGGCTGACAACCATAAATGCTACATTGGTTCCAACCCGGGCATCAAACATTGCGTCCATTCTGCCTGCAAGTTGCGGATCGCTGATGTATGCTTCGTCGCGAACCGCTTTCCAGTTTTCGTAGGACATCATAACTTTGTTGACTGTTTGCACGGGACTGGAAACGGCTTCGGCCAATGGAACAATGGTATTGTCCCACGGGTAGCGTATGCCCTCCCATGTGCCTACAACAATCTCTTTGGCTGCCAGATAGGATGCTTCCAGGGGAGGTGGACAGGCAACCCTTAGGTGCTTTCAATACCCTAGGAACGGAATTGCTCTATCCTATCAGTAAGAAAATCGAAAAACTTGCAGCTGTACATTTACTTTAAAAAATCAGAAAGAAACACTCCTACTGTTTCTACATGTTCTACTTACGCTTTTCCCTATATCTATAGCATTCATTGGAAATTTTTCCCTGCTTTATGCAATCTGGATCAATGAAACCAAATATTTCAAATTGTGAATCATTATATACCTCATGCTGATGATCTTTTAATGAACATCCAAAAAGCAAAATAAAAACAATTATTAATAAAATATTTCTAAGGATATATAATGTAGTCATTAGGATTGTCCGGATTTATAAATTTATATTTTCCATCTTTCCATTAGTGTAGGTTTCCTGCCTAAATATCGACGTGCAAAAGCCTCGGCTGTTTGATTCGGATTGTCTGAAGAGGACATTTCTCTAGCAGCTCCGGGTTTTCCTTTGAAGCTGAAACTGCGGGCGGTGAGTTCGTTGTGGTCTTTGTCTGCGGCAGAAGCGATGGCGCCGCCTTTGAGCCGGACGCTGTCGGCGGTGATGTGGTAGCCGCCTTCGCCGGCAAAGAGGCCGCTCTGGCTGCCGACGCTGCGGCTGTGGCCGCTGGCTTTGCTTTAGTTGTAGTTGCCGGATACGTTCCATGCGGTACCAAGGGCAACTTGGGCACGGATGCCGCCGCCGCTTTGTTTGCTCTCCTGTTCGACAGTGTCCTGCGGGCTTTCGATATAAAGGGTGCCGCCGACATCGGCATCAATGCGTCGGGCATGGGCTTGGGCACCGTTCAGCACGGTATTGCCCTTGCTGCTGAGCTGCAGTTTGTCCGATTGCAGCAGGGTGTT
>NZ_JBQCUB010000022.1:0-2231 GCF_051963655.1 Neisseria sp. P0001.S007
CGGATGGTGTCGCCCGCAGTAATGTTGCTGCCTTGGACGGTAATGTCGCCCTCGCGGCTGCGGATATTGATGTCGCCACCGGCTTTCAGGCTGCTTTGCCGGCTTTGGCGGTAGTGTTGGTTTTGTTCTTTGCCGGCGGATTTAAAGCCGAAGCCGGCTTCAACGGACAAGAGGACAGCGCCTTGCTGTCCGGTTTGGTTTTTGACGGCGTCGGCCACTAAAAGTATGTTGTGGGAACAGGCCTATGCACTACGTATATACTTACTTACAATAACTTAGAGCTTGTTTTGCTCCTTGTCCAATTTCCGAGTAGTTTCTGTCAACGGGTATGATTATATCTTTTCCATCAATGCCTTCCCACGCATCCGATCTGATATGTTTATTGGGGGAAATTACGATTTCCTTGCTATCCATTTTAATGCTGCACATCATCATCTTTCTAAAAAAAGCTAATTTGGTTTTATACCCCAGTGTTTCTCGTATATGATCAACCCATTGGTTATAGCGTTGAACTCTTTGTACCGGATCGAAAAAATTTTTATATTCTTTACTCCCATATTCAAAAGTTCGACTATTTTTTAATGCCTGGAAAACAGCTTGACCAAGCAGATTGTTATCGACATCCGGAAACAAAATATGAGGTGGGAATAAGGTGTCTAACATTAACAACCTAAATCCGGATTCTGTTTGCACAATGAACGCTTTTTCATTTGCATACAAACTTGCAAAATATTTATTTTCGCACTTATCTTCCATTATTTAATCTCCGTTACTTTAACATTAATACCATGAGTCTTTCCATATTCTATCGCTTTGTTGATTTGCTGCCATTGTTCTTTAGTGGTTTGGGCTGGAATAGCTAAATGTATCTCTCTCCGAGTAATTGTATCAGCATTTAACTTAACACTAGAAAGAGAGTAAGTTTTAAAATTGGCAGCTTTGTCAATATAATTTTTTAAAGTACTATAAATTTGTCTTGGTTTGAGCATCCTTGATGCTGTTTGTGTATCCAATGTCTTAGCACTAATGGCTAAGCCATCACGGGAGTCATAATAATCAAAAGTTTTAAAATTCTTTGGTAGTCGAGCATCCGAGGGAAGGTTTTTACCAACATAATTCTCCCATGGCATACCTTGCTTTCCAATACCATTATTCCATTGGATACCTACTTTTGAATTAGAAACGGTTTTACTTGGTTTGGCAAATAAGATATTTAAATCCGTAACTTTCTGATGTGCAGTTGAAAATTGATTAGCCATACGCCCAGCATTAACATCCAAGCTGGTCAGCGGTCGGTTATATCCGGCCGGAATCGGTCCGCGGATTGCCAACGGAGATTTCTTAACCGAAGCCCCACCAAGACTGACACTACCCAACATTGTTCCGGCACCTAAAAAGAAATTGGCTTTCCCGTGCTCAAGGTTTCCCTGTGTGATTTGATAAGTTCCGTAACTGGCTTGTGCTCCACCAATAGCCATCATCAGATAACGTCCTCGAGTGGTAAATTCCAAACCTAAAGCAATGCCTTGTGCGGTGGAGGCTGCTGCTCTGCCTTCAAAACTATCGGCATAAGCTTTATCCCTTTCAAGGATATTCCAAGCTTTCTCGTATTTCCCTATCGGACGACCTTCCGATAAAAAGAAATGCTTAACAGCAGCCAAACCGGTTTTATACTTTCCTCGGGCATCCTGGATTTCTTTCCAAGAGTTATTCCAATGTTCTCTGACTTTTCTATCTCTTTTGGCTAGCCAAAACGGATAATAAGGTTCTCCATTTCTCAAGATTTCTTTACCTTGATAGAGATCATTCTTAATTTTTCTATCAAGAATTTTCTGATCATCATAGATGATGTCTAGATAGGATCGCAAACTAGCTGCTTCTTGGGTTGTCAGGTCTTTTTTTCCATCTTTTCGATGAAGGTCTGAATAATATTTTCTATATAACTCATTGCTTACTTGGTCTTTAGCAGCCAGCCGCTCAAATTCGGCCTTTTCCTTATTACTTGCTGTATGGTTGAGAATTTTCTCTGTTAAAAGATCGTATTTTTTTCTGTCTTCGTTGTTAAGCAGATTATTCTCCACCGCATTCTGTCCAAGCACACCCCCTACCTGTGCATTGAACAGGGCATTGCTGTTGCCGTTGGTGCTGCCGCTGCCGTTCAGACTGCCTCCGGCCGCACCCACCACCGAAGCGATAGCACCGGTCTGCGCTTTAATCTCTTCTTTAATGTG
>NZ_JBQCUB010000023.1:0-842 GCF_051963655.1 Neisseria sp. P0001.S007
GAAACCCGTCACTACGCACACGTAGACTGCCCGGGCCACGCCGACTACGTTAAAAACATGATTACCGGTGCTGCCCAAATGGACGGCGCGATCTTGGTATGTTCTGCCGCTGACGGTCCTATGCCTCAAACTCGCGAACACATCCTGTTGGCTCGCCAAGTAGGTGTACCTTACATCATCGTATTCATGAACAAATGCGACATGGTTGACGATGCCGAGCTGTTGGAACTGGTTGAAATGGAAATCCGTGACTTGTTGTCAAGCTACGACTTCCCTGGCGACGACTGCCCAATCGTACAAGGTTCTGCACTGAAAGCTTTGGAAGGTGATGCTGCTTACGAAGAAAAAATCTTCGAATTGGCTGCTGCCTTGGACAGCTACATCCCAACACCTGAGCGTGCTGTGGACAAACCTTTCTTGTTGCCTATCGAAGACGTATTCTCTATCTCCGGCCGTGGTACAGTAGTAACCGGTCGTGTAGAGCGCGGTATCATCCACGTTGGTGACGAGATCGAAATCGTAGGTCTGAAAGAAACTCAAAAAACCACTTGTACCGGTGTTGAAATGTTCCGCAAACTGCTGGACGAAGGTCAAGCTGGTGACAACGTAGGCGTATTGCTGCGTGGTACTAAACGTGAAGACGTAGAGCGTGGTCAAGTATTGGCTAAACCAGGTACTATCACTCCTCACACCAAGTTCAAAGCAGAAGTATACGTACTGAGCAAAGAAGAGGGTGGTCGTCACACTCCATTCTTCGCTAACTACCGTCCACAATTCTACTTCCGTACTACTGACGTAACTGGTGCAGTTACTTTGGAAGAAGGCGTAGAAATGGTAATGCC
>NZ_JBQCUB010000024.1:0-566 GCF_051963655.1 Neisseria sp. P0001.S007
ATTCCACAAGACAAAGTGAAAGATGGTTCTGAAGTAACTGCACAGGCGAAAGATCCGTCTGGTAACGAAAGCACCCCGGTTAAAGCCAACGCAGGCAATAACGCTACGGCTCCTGACACGACTGCACCGGCTAAACCGACAGTTGAAGCAAAAGACAACGGCTCAGTGGAAGTGACTCCTCCTGCAGATGCGGATACCAAGTCTGTAGAAGTGAGCTACACCGATGAAGCGGGCACACCGAAAACAGCAACCTTGACCAAAGGTGAAGATGGCAACTGGACTTCAAACAACCCAGATGTTGCGGTAGACCCAGCGACCGGCAAAGCAACCATCCCAGCAGATAAAGTAAAAGATGGCTCACCGGTGACTGCGAAAGCGACTGACACTGCGGGTAATGCAGGTGAAGAAGGTACAGCGAATGCAGGTAATAATCCTGACACGACTGCACCAAGCGCACCAGAAGTGACCCCATCAACTACCGATGGCTCAGTGGCTGTGAAAGTGCCTGGTGATGCCCAAGCAGGTGATACTGTAGAAGTGACAGTTACCCCTGAAGGTTCTGACAC
>NZ_JBQCUB010000025.1:0-456 GCF_051963655.1 Neisseria sp. P0001.S007
TTTGCTCGAACCGGCGCTCGCAGTCGTGCCTTTGGCGTTGACGGTGTAAACGTCTTGGCCTTTATTGCCGACTCCTTTAACCACGTCTTTGATGTTGGTACCGGCTGCGACCTCGGTACGGGCGGCGGCGCTTTGCTGTTTCAGCTGGCTGTAGTTGACGGCGTCGTTGTCATCGGTACCGGCGGCAACGTTGGTGATCTTGTTGCCGGCGGCATGGATGCCTGACTTGGTCACACTCGGGCCACCGGTAATGGTGAGGCCGTCTGAATTCAGTTTGCTGTCGCCTGCGGTGACGCTGTCAACAGTGATGTCTTTGGCCAGTTTCAGCTGTGCGCCACCGGCTACGGTTTCGCTGATGATGTTGCTGTCGCCTTTAACGTTGATGGTGTCACCCAATGCGTAGTTGTTGCTGCCGGTGGTACCGCCGAAGTTGATGCCTTTGGCGATATTGGCGGC
>NZ_JBQCUB010000026.1:0-449 GCF_051963655.1 Neisseria sp. P0001.S007
ACCGACTACAGCATCGACTTGGCTGACGGCACCAAAGCCGAAATCCAAAAAGGTGTGGATGCCCAAACCACCGTTGACAGCAAAGGCCTGACCTTTAGCGGCGACAACGGCAGCACCAATATCGAAAAACTCGGCTCCACCGTGACCGTTGCCGGCGACGACAACATCACCACCGAAGCCCAAGACGATAAAGTGACCGTTAAGCTGAAAAAAGACCTGGTAGTGAACAGCGTCGAAGCCGGCGACACCACCGTGAACAACGACGGTGTGAAAGTAGGCGACGATGTCGCATTGACCCAAGACGGCGTTAAAGCAGGCGATGTCAAACTGACCAAAGACGGTTTGAACAACGCCGGCAACAAAGTGACCAACGTAGCTGACGGCGACCTCAATGCCAACAGCAAAGACGCCGTCAACGGCAGCCAACTGTTTGCGACCAACCAAAACGT
>NZ_JBQCUB010000027.1:0-400 GCF_051963655.1 Neisseria sp. P0001.S007
GCTTAGGCTGAGGTAGTGTTCGTAGCTGCCGTCGTTTTGTTCTTTCAGACGGCCTTCGTAAGCGGCCTGTTGTTTTTCCAGCTCTTGGGTCGCGGCTTTGGCACGGTTGCCCCTATAGGTGCCGACGGCACTGTGGATGGCGGCAGTCGATTGGGCGACGGTTTGCTGTTTGTCGAGTAGGTTTTGCAGATCGGGAACGCTGTCGGCACCGTGATGGGCAGTGGTCGAATCGGTATGGATGCCGAGAGCGCGGGCACTGGTCTGCCGGCCGTCGATGGTGATGTTGCCTTCGCTGAGCAGCGAGCGGGTATAGCCTTGGCTGTCGCCGCTTTCATGCTGCGGCAGGGTGGGGCTGTAGTTGAGGCCTTTGTTCATGTTCTGGCCGGCGGTTTGGGACGCA
>NZ_JBQCUB010000028.1:0-384 GCF_051963655.1 Neisseria sp. P0001.S007
CTTATTTTTTCACGGCAGGCTGTGCGGCCTTAGGCGCGGCAGAAGAAACCGTCGCCTCCGCCTTTAACTTGTTCAGCACCGCATCACCGATGCCCTTCACGTTTTTCAGCTCCTCCACCGATTTGAACGCACCGTTCTTCTGACGGTATTCCACAATCGCTTTCGCCTTAGCCGGACCGATACCCGGCAAAGCCTCCAGTTCGGCAGAAGATGCGGTATTGATGTTCACGGCGGCCAAAGAGAATGCTGCACAGACGGCGGCAAATGCACCAAATAAAAATTTCTTCATCAGATTTTTTCCCATAACATATTTGATTGAATCAGTCAGGAAGTCTACCGAATGGTTTTATTCCACTCTGTAAACACTGTCACATACGCAGATAG
>NZ_JBQCUB010000029.1:0-329 GCF_051963655.1 Neisseria sp. P0001.S007
ACTGTATTTGAAAACGGCGGCCGTGCGGCAACGACGACATTCAGCCAACGAAATATCGGCGATGTATTGGTTACCTTTGAAAACTAGGCCAACTACGTCAGCAAAAAA
Source organism: Neisseria sp. P0001.S007 (assembly GCF_051963655.1). NCBI lineage: Bacteria > Pseudomonadati > Pseudomonadota > Betaproteobacteria > Neisseriales > Neisseriaceae > Neisseria > Neisseria sp. P0001.S007. The sequence continues at coordinate 109 of NZ_JBQCUB010000029.1, forward strand.
CTGACCCAAGACCAATTTGAAATCGTCTATCCGATCTATACCATTATTTCAGAAGCACCGGTTGCCGTCGTGGACAGTGTGGTCGATAAAAAAGGCACGCGCGCCGCTGCCGAAGCCTACCTGCAAAACCTCTGGAGAGAACCGGCTCAAGAATTGGCCGCCACTCTTTATCTGCGTCCGCGCTATGCCGAAGTGTTGGCCAAACACAAAGCCGACTTCCT
>NZ_JBQCUB010000030.1:0-322 GCF_051963655.1 Neisseria sp. P0001.S007
AGTAATGTTGCTGCCTTGGACGGTAATGTCGCCCTCGCGGCTGCGGATATTGATGTCGCCGCCGGCTTTCAGGCTGCTTTGCTGGCTTTGGCGGTAGTTTTGGTTTTGTTCTTTGCTAGCGGTTTTAAAGCCGAAGCCGGCTTCGACGGACAAGAGGACGGCGCCTTGCTGTCCGGTTTGGTTTTTGACGGCGTCGGCCACTTTGCCGACGGAATCGGCCAGTTGGTAGGCTTGGGCGCCGGCGGCTAGACCCTGCAGGGCGCGGGTGCGGTCGTCGGCTTTGCTTTTGGCAGCACCTTCGGCAGCGTTGACCAGATCGATC
>NZ_JBQCUB010000031.1:0-303 GCF_051963655.1 Neisseria sp. P0001.S007
TAAAGCGACGATTCCAGCAGATAAAGTGCAAGATGGTTCGCCAGTAAAAGCGAAAGCAACTGATAATGCAGGTAACACAAGTGAAGGTACAGCGAATGCAGGTAATAATCCTGATACCACAGCACCAAGTGCACCAGAGGTAACCCCATCTACAGAAGATGGTTCGGTAACTGTGAAAGTACCAAGCGATGCAGAAGCAGGTGATACTGTAGAAGTAACAGTAACTCCTGAAGGTTCTGACACGCCTGAAAAAGTGACCTTGACCAAACAGGCAGACGGCAGCTGGACATCAGATAAACCTGA
>NZ_JBQCUB010000032.1:0-301 GCF_051963655.1 Neisseria sp. P0001.S007
CGATGCCGAAGGCGTACAAGGTCCGGTACTAATGGCCCGTTTCCAAGCTCATGCCGAACGCTTCGGCACTGAAATGATTTTCGACCAAATCCACACCGGTGATTTGCAATACCGTCCGGTTACCCTCAAAGGCGATATGGGCGACTACACCTGCGATGCGCTCATCGTTGCCACCGGCGCATCCGCCAAATATTTAGGGTTGCCAAGCGAAGAAACCTGTGCCGGCAAAGGCGTTTCCGCCTGTGCAACTTGCGATGGTTTCTTCTACAAAAACCAAGATGGTGCCGTAGTCGGCGGGGGC
>NZ_JBQCUB010000033.1:0-296 GCF_051963655.1 Neisseria sp. P0001.S007
GTGTTTACAGAGTGGAATAAAACCATACGGTAGACTTCCTGACTGATTCAATCAAATATGTTATGGGAAAAAATCTGTTGAAGAAATTTTTATTTGGTGCATTTGCCGCCGTCTGTGCAGCATTCTCTTTGGCCGCCGTGAACATCAATACCGCATATTCTGCCGAACTGGAGGCTTTGCCGGGTATCGGTCCGGCTAAGGCGAAAGCGATTGTGGAATACCGTCTGAAGAACGGTGCGTTCAAATCGGTGGAGGAGCTGAAAAACGTGAAGGGCATCGGTGATGCGGTGCTGAAC
>NZ_JBQCUB010000034.1:0-296 GCF_051963655.1 Neisseria sp. P0001.S007
GGACCGAGTGAGAATTCGTGCATAGAGTGGGCGGCCTTTCTTTAAAAGTTTATATTTTTATATAGGCCGTCTGAAACACGTCGAAAACCGACAGCAAACCCAAATAAAAACGCACAGAATGAAATTCATTTCTGCGATTTGATTTCCCGTATCATGCTTATTTGGACTTACTGTTTCGATCGTTATCTAACGGATTGTTAAGATTATATCAAGATAGAATGTAAAGTAGTGTTTTGATTGACAAAAAGTGCCGTCTGAAATATTCAGACGGCCTTTAAATAAACAAACGGTTTACG
>NZ_JBQCUB010000035.1:0-293 GCF_051963655.1 Neisseria sp. P0001.S007
GATCGCAATGGCCTTACGATGCCGCCAACAGCGATGCGCCGCGCAACCTTGCCACCGCTGTTTCTGCCTTCTCGCTCAATCTCAAACAAGTGGCGATTGCCTTTGACGGCAAGCTCTTCCCATCCGTCGGCAGCAGCAAGGTCAGCACCGAAACCGCCGCAGGTTTTGACAATCTTCATTTTGGCGCACTCGCCGAATGGGAGGAAAACAAAGGTTGGCACAATATCCGTATTGCCCCGACCGACCATTCAGACGACCTCAAACCGCGTCTTCCAAATCCTGAAGCCAAAGTT
>NZ_JBQCUB010000036.1:0-292 GCF_051963655.1 Neisseria sp. P0001.S007
GGCAGCACCCTGTCCGTGGGCGGTAAAACCCGTCTGCTTGCCGAAAAAGGCAATATCGCCGTCAGCGGCAGCAGTCTGGTCTCCCAAGACGACCTGCTGCTTAAAGCCGGCGGTGACATCGACATCCGCGCCGCCGAACACCGCCAAAGCCAGAGCGAGCGCCAAGTTTCTTCCGGCATCGGCAGTGCCGTTATTTCCGACACCGAGCACTTTAGCGGCTGGATGAAAAACCGCCGCGAGAACGAGGGCGAAGAAACCCGGCAGGCCGCCAGCCAAATCGGCAGCCTGAAAG
>NZ_JBQCUB010000037.1:0-291 GCF_051963655.1 Neisseria sp. P0001.S007
GCCGCACAGCCTGCCGTGAAAAAATAAGTCTGACGGTTAACTGCCGTATACGCCGCCCCGAGGCTGAACCGTTTGCCTGTTCGGGATGACGGGCGGCTTTGTATGGAGGTGGGAATAAAACTTGAACCAGTGGAGACTTTACATTGGGTGAAGGGATAAACGGATAGGGTGCCTCTTGTTGGATAGAGATATAAAAGATAAAGGGAAGAAAGATATGTACTTAAAAGCATTTGACGGAAAACGGAATAGGGCAACTGTGCAGAGGGGGTATTCTTTGATACAGCTGTTGGT
>NZ_JBQCUB010000038.1:0-290 GCF_051963655.1 Neisseria sp. P0001.S007
GTCTGATTCGGCTAGATAAAGGGCCGTCTGAAACATCTTTCGGATAAGAAGGTGTCAGAGACAGAATTAGGCTGACTACGGTAAGGAAGTAGATATACCAAAGTGGATATTCGAGCATGCTGTGACAGAGGCTGACGGCGGCGGCAGTCAGTAAAAACAGCGAGGCCGGTGTTTGGTTGCGTCCCGATAGTCGCCACACAGCTGTAAGCAGGGTTAAGGCTGCGAGCAAGGTGCCGGCTATGCCCATTTCGGACAATAACTGCATGACGATATTGTGCGAATGGGTAAAT
>NZ_JBQCUB010000039.1:0-284 GCF_051963655.1 Neisseria sp. P0001.S007
AATCAATGTCAGTACCAATGAGCCGCTCAGTGAGATGGCTTCCAGATAAAAGCTGGGCAATGGGCCGACTCGGTAGAGTGAAAGAAAAGGGACGGCGCAAATCCAAAGAAAACTGAGCCATAAAGGCCAAAAGGGTTTTACTGAAGATTGGGTCAGGCCGTCTGAAAGTGTGTGGTAGGTCATTTTGATGTGTGTTTTTGTTGTTTGATAAATGCAAGGCAGCCAAGGAAAAAAGTAATGCACAATAATACGGAAACGGCGGCGCAAATCCGGCTGGCGAGAGC
>NZ_JBQCUB010000040.1:0-283 GCF_051963655.1 Neisseria sp. P0001.S007
GCCTGACCATGACCAGCCTGTATTTCACTGCCATGGCCAACGGAAACAGCAAAATCTTCCATTCTGAAGACCTGATCCGTTGCGTTGAAAAAGCCGGATTGATAGTAGCGGAAATTTCAGACGGCATCGGCCGCGGACACAGCATCCTGCGATGCGTTAAGGCCGTCTGAACAATCATCTTTTAAACCCTAAAAAGCAACCGACCCCAACACCCATTGCAGCTATCGGGGTCGGTTTGTTTTTGGGTGTCCGCCTTAAAACATCAGCCGCGCAACATCCATAC
>NZ_JBQCUB010000041.1:0-281 GCF_051963655.1 Neisseria sp. P0001.S007
TCAGCTTTCTTGGCTTCTTCAGCTTTCTTGGCTTCTTCAGCTTTCTTGGCTTCTTCAGCTTTCTTGGCTTCTTCAGCTTTCTTAGCTTCTTCAGCTTTCTTGGCTTCTTCAGCTTTCTTGGCTTCTTCAGCTTTCTTGGCTTCTTCAGCTTTCTTGGCTTCTTCAGCTTTCTTGGCTTCTTCAGCTTTCTTGGCTTCTTCAGCTTTCTTGGCTTCTTCAGCTTTCTTGGCTTCTTCAGCTTTCTTGGCTTCTTCAGCTTTCTTGGCTTCTTCAGCTTTCTT
>NZ_JBQCUB010000042.1:0-281 GCF_051963655.1 Neisseria sp. P0001.S007
CGGCAGCGTTGACCAGATCGATCAGCGGTGAGGAGATTTTGGCGAAGGTGCCGATTTTAAGGTCGCGCTCGCTCTGGCGGCTGCGGCCGTGGTTGTCGGCGGTGCGGATATCGACGCTTTGGGCGGCAATGTCGATGTCGCGGGCGGCGGCAACATCACTGCCGGTTTGGCGGTAGGCACCGCCGGCATCTATCCGTACGCTGCCTTTCAGGCTGCCGATTTGGCTGGCGGCCTGCCGGGTTTCTTCGCCCTCGTTCTCGCGGCGGTTTTTCATCCAGCCG
>NZ_JBQCUB010000043.1:0-281 GCF_051963655.1 Neisseria sp. P0001.S007
GTCGTTGTGGGAGCCGTTTCTGGCTGGGCATGGTTGCAGACCCGGTGGTCGTCATACCTGCGCCAGTTGGGGGCGGGCTTGGCGGTCTTGGCTGTCTGCCTCGTCGCTCTCGTTGTGACCTGGGTGATGTAAAGCGGCTACCCGGGCAGCGAGATCATTGGTGTCCATCCAGCAGTGGGCGGGCCAGGACCATTCTCCGATGACGTCAACCAGTCGTACCCCAGGTTCTTCAAACCAGGACGCCACAAGCTCGGCCTCCTCAATAGTGCAGGCTGGTAGCC
>NZ_JBQCUB010000044.1:0-273 GCF_051963655.1 Neisseria sp. P0001.S007
CGCGACCCGCGAAGACAATGCGCATTTTACCGACTACAGGGGCGGCTTTTTTCCCATCATCTTGGTTATCTGTGTGTTGCGCAGCTTTATTGCCGAGCCGTTCCAAAGTCCGTCCAGCTCCATGCGTCCGGGCTTGGTCAAAGGCGATTTTATCTTGGTGAACAAATTCTCTTACGGTTTCCGCCTGCCGATTTTGAATAAGGTCATTATCACTGTCGGCAACATTGCACGAGGCGATGTTGTGGTGTTCAATTACCCACTTCAGCCAGAGAT
>NZ_JBQCUB010000045.1:0-273 GCF_051963655.1 Neisseria sp. P0001.S007
ATACTGCGCCTGTGTTGCGTTTCAAAGCCACTACTGCCACATTATCAAAGGCAAATTCCTTAAGGTTAAGGAGTTTTTCTTCAATTTCTGAAAGTTCGATACGTTAGCCATTGAGCTTAATCTGCTCGTCTTTACGGCCTTGTACATAGAACAATCCATTTTTTTCAAAACCGTAGTCACCTGTTTTATACGTACGGTTATCTGCACTGTGTACGACCACGCGTTTAGCATTTTCAGTTTCGTTGTTCAGATAGCCACGCATTACATGGTTAC
>NZ_JBQCUB010000046.1:0-268 GCF_051963655.1 Neisseria sp. P0001.S007
GCACTTAGCCTGTTAGCGGCTTTCAATAGGTTCAAACACATCGCCTTCAGATGGCTTTGTGCACTCACTTTAATCAGCCCGAAATAGGCTGCCCGCGCATAGCGGAACTTCCGGTGTAACGTACCGAAGCTTTGTTCGACCACATAACGGGTTTTCGACAAATATCGGTTACGTTTGGTTTGCACTTCCGACAGCGGACGGTTGCGGTGGGCTTTGCGCATAATGCCGTCCAACAACCGATGCTCTTTCAGATGTTGCCGGTTTTCCT
>NZ_JBQCUB010000047.1:0-266 GCF_051963655.1 Neisseria sp. P0001.S007
CCGAAGTTGATGCCTTTGGCGATATTGGCGGCGTTGGTCGCGACGTTTTGGTTGGTCGCAAACAGTTGGCTGCCGTTAACGGCATCTTTGCTGTTGGCATTGAGGTCGCCGTCGGCTACGTTGGTAACCTTCTTGCCGGCAGCATCGATACCGGACTTGGTCAGGCTAGGACCGCCTGCGATCTTAACGCCGTCGTTGTTCACGGTGGTGTCGCCGGCTTCGACGCTGTTCACTACCAGGTCTTTTTTCAGCTTAACGGTCACTTT
>NZ_JBQCUB010000048.1:0-262 GCF_051963655.1 Neisseria sp. P0001.S007
CAAACAGCGTCAGGCTATAGAAGTCGATAACAAAGGACAAGTCAGCGTCCAAACCACACCGAGTAAAGACAGCGATGCCCGTTGGATAAAGAAACACGGCCTCTACAAACTCGGTTACAAACAACAGACCCGTACCGATGCGGAAGGCTATATCGAGAAACTGCACATTACCCCCGCCAATACCCATGAGTGCAACCACATGTTGCCTTTGCTGGAAGGGATAGCCGAAGGTACGACCGTCTATGCCGACAAAGGCTACGAC
>NZ_JBQCUB010000049.1:0-258 GCF_051963655.1 Neisseria sp. P0001.S007
TAACGTTGTGTTGGTGTGATTATTGGTGGGCGTGGTGTTTTTTCTCGCGGTTGTTTTTGTTTTTGTTTTACAATTTTTTGCCGTTTGGACCGGTGATTTGGTCTGTGGGGTTTTTTTGGTTTTTTGTTTTTGGTTAGTTATATTGTTTTCCTTTGTTTGCCGTTTTTTGATTTTACAATTTATTTGGGGTTTTTTTTTTTCCAATTTGTGGAATTTTTTCCGCGGCTCCAATTCGGGTTTTTACTTCGGGCAACCCAC
>NZ_JBQCUB010000050.1:0-255 GCF_051963655.1 Neisseria sp. P0001.S007
AAGAAAAACGGCCTCTACAAACTCGGTTACAAACAACATACCCGTACAGATGCGGAAGGCTATATCGAGAAACTGCACATTACCCCCGCCAATGCCCATGAGTGCAAACACCTGTCGCCTTTGTTGGAAGGGTTACCCAAAGGTACGACCGTTTATGCCGACAAAGGCTATGACAGTGAGGAAAACCGGCAACATCTGAAAGAGCATCGGTTGTTGGACGGCATTATGCGCAAAGCCCACCGCAACCGTCCGCTG
>NZ_JBQCUB010000051.1:0-253 GCF_051963655.1 Neisseria sp. P0001.S007
CCCTTCTGACCTTGCTGCTCGACCTCAGTATCGGCATGCACGATGACGTAGGTGTGGACCATGCAGGCCGCTGAGATCAGCACTAACGCAAGCAACACCCAGAACCACGGATTACGCAACGCACGCTGCCACCAGGGACGACGCGCAATGGGCGTGGGGGCAACGTACGACATAGTTGAAAGACTACCGGCCGCCCGGGACACTTTCCGATGCGCCAAGTCCTCGCCCGGCGAAACACGGGAAGACACGGTGG
>NZ_JBQCUB010000052.1:0-253 GCF_051963655.1 Neisseria sp. P0001.S007
GACCAATCCGCCCGACAAGGTGCGCTGCGGAGCGGCCTGCGCCACCTTGTTCCATTCAAATTCATCGTCCCAGCGCATATCCTGCGGCAGATGTACGGCCACGCCGGTATCTTTCCGTTTCAGCGTCCATTCTTGATTTGCCATTTCAGACGGCCTTTGCGTATTTTTCTCAAAACCCTATTAAAACAAAAGCCCCGAAAATCGGGGCTTGGCATGGTTGCAGTCAGATGGTTGCAGGCCGTCTGAATTATGT
>NZ_JBQCUB010000053.1:0-248 GCF_051963655.1 Neisseria sp. P0001.S007
CCGCTACTTTGGTTTTCTGATAATCGAAGTCCGCTTTCAACAACGACAACCAATTCGAATCGGGCGTCCACTCGTAAAACAGGTTGGCATTGCGCCGTCTGTTTACGTCATCGGCTTCGCGCCAAGAAGAAGCGGTCAGGTTATAAGACTCTTCGATCGTGTAATTGTGGCCCTGCTGACCGTTGAGAGATGCGCCGATACGATGATTGTCGTTGATTTGGTAAGCAATCTTACCCAAGAAACTGTGG
>NZ_JBQCUB010000054.1:0-247 GCF_051963655.1 Neisseria sp. P0001.S007
TTGCTGCCGTCTTTGAGCAGGCCGTCGACGTTGTATTCTATTTTGACCGTGACTTTGTCATCGACTATGAATTCGCCGATGATGCGTTTGATGTGGATATAGTTTTCATCGGCAAAAACGGCTTGGTCGTTTTCCAAGTCTTTAGATCATTCCAGCGCAACGCCGTCTGTTAAGGTCGGAATTGTGGTGGCGTCGCAATTAAGACGTGCTTTGGGCTGGGTGGGCAGGAATGCGTGCGGATTGATGT
>NZ_JBQCUB010000055.1:0-245 GCF_051963655.1 Neisseria sp. P0001.S007
AATGAAATCCGCATAAGCGTGGATGACAGTCATATCTTTTGGTTTGATTGAATTTGAGGGATTAAGAAAAAGAAAAAGGCCGTCTGAAAATTAAGGTTCAGACAGCCTTTGTTATCTAGCCATCAATCAAACAATCCTATCTGACCTATGGTCGCGGTTTTCTTGACGTTCGTACCTTCCTCACGGGCCGGGCCCGCTTGAAACACCCATTTTCCTGTTTTTTACAGTTGTTAAACCTCGTCTTG
>NZ_JBQCUB010000056.1:0-242 GCF_051963655.1 Neisseria sp. P0001.S007
ACACCTGTTCATACGGCCTTTTTCGATAGCGAATGGTTAATAGCTTATCAAAATCGATTAGGAAAATTTTTAGGCGCGTGTTTCGCGCCAAACTAGATAATCGCGTAGGGGCGGCATGGGCGGATAGATGCAGTGCGGACAGATGCCGGTTGTATCTTCATCGTCGCTGTCTATATGGTAGTCGTTTGTATAGAAGCGCACCTGAATCATGACGGCTTGCTCCAAAGCATGAGCCAGTAAGA
>NZ_JBQCUB010000057.1:0-242 GCF_051963655.1 Neisseria sp. P0001.S007
GTACCCATCATGGCGTGGTGCAATTTGCCCATGCTCAGTGCGCGTACCAATAAGTCGATGTCGGCGGCTTTGACGGTTTTGCCGCTTGAAGCGGTGTAATCGGCCGCAGGGGCGACAAAAGCGACTTTCGGAGTATGGGCGCGCGTAGCAGCTTCGGATACGTCGCTGATCAAACCCATTTTCAGCGCACCATACGCGCGGATGGTTTCAAATTTTTCCAGAGCCGCGGCATCGTTGTTGAT
>NZ_JBQCUB010000058.1:0-241 GCF_051963655.1 Neisseria sp. P0001.S007
GTTCCAAGCGGCAGACGCGTTCGGTTACCGGCGTGGTGGAGAGGCCGACTTTTTCAGCCAATTCGGTCATGGGGATACGTGCGGTTTGTTGTAGGAGCTTGAGAATTTTTAAGTCGGTTTTGTCGAGTTCTTTCATGGCCTTGATGTCTGTCGTTTTAATTTGGATTGAATAATAACCTTAAAACAGGCATAGAATAAGCATAAATGCCGAAACTCGCGCATGAGGTCTAAATTATTAATA
>NZ_JBQCUB010000059.1:0-240 GCF_051963655.1 Neisseria sp. P0001.S007
ATTGCTCATAAAAACTCAAACCGTTCGTTCCAGCGTACCTTACGGCTATGGAGAGCTTGTACCGATGAGGGCCGGCGGCGAGATCGAATGGACGTTGCAATATTAAATTTGCCGTCAATGAGTCATAAAAAGAAACAACCTGCTTGAAAGGGCAGGTTGTTTTTTATTGTAGTTCAGACGGCCTGTTATGGAGAGGGGAAGCACACTAGGCCGTATGAAAACCGGATTAGAGTGTGTGTT
>NZ_JBQCUB010000060.1:0-239 GCF_051963655.1 Neisseria sp. P0001.S007
AGCAAAAGCCGTGCGCTTAGCGCCGCCGAAACCCTGATTACCGGCGCCCTGGGCGGACAGGGTGATTTACAGCTGGCCGCCAATACGTTGGCGCCGTATGCTGCAGCCGCCATCGGCAAGCGCTTCGGCCACGGTGAACACAAAGACGAAGCCGCGCAAGCAATCGGCAAGCGCTTCGGCCACGGTGAACACAAAAACGAAGCCGCGCAAGCAATCGGCCACTTTATGCTCGGTGCCGC
>NZ_JBQCUB010000061.1:0-238 GCF_051963655.1 Neisseria sp. P0001.S007
CACCGATTTGAACGCAACGTTCTTCTGACGGTTGTCCACAATCGCTTTCGCCTTAGCCTGACCGATACCCGGCAAAGCCTCCAGTTCGGCAGAAGATGCGGTATTGATGTTCACGGCGGCCACAGAGAATGCTGCACAGACGGCGGCAAATGCACCAAATAAAAATTTCTTCATCAGACTTTTTCCCATAACATATTTGATTGAATCAGTCAGGAAGTCTACCGAATGGTTTTATTCC
>NZ_JBQCUB010000062.1:0-235 GCF_051963655.1 Neisseria sp. P0001.S007
CGGCTTTATATTCTTTCATATTATTACTTTAAAAATAAGGGTGCTTTAAAGCCCCCTCATACTACTCCTTATTATTCAACATCGGAAATACGGAGCCTACGCCCAATGACAACAAACCGCATTGCGAGTAAATACCCAGTTAGGCGCGGGTTACGGTGATGACGATGTTGCGCATGGTCAGTTTGACGATGCGGTCGAGCGTTTTGAACGCTTCGTCTTCGACTTATTCCATTAA
>NZ_JBQCUB010000063.1:0-234 GCF_051963655.1 Neisseria sp. P0001.S007
CGAAGATTAAGCCTCGCCATTGAAACAATTGATGGAAAAAGGCTAATTCGGTGCCGTCAGCGATGATATGGCGCGCACATTTTTAGCGGATAAGCTAGAAATGTGGGCGGTTGTCGTGGCGCCGTGGGTATTGGTACAGCCTTTCAAAGACTGATAAGGCCGTCTGAAAAAACAAAACCGGAACATGCGATATGTTCCGGTTTTTCATTTTTCAGACAGCCTATTGCAAAGTAA
>NZ_JBQCUB010000064.1:0-233 GCF_051963655.1 Neisseria sp. P0001.S007
GTCCAATATCAATATTACAGGTTCCGATGTCATCGGCCATGCAGGTACCACCCTCATTGCCGACAACCATATCAAACTCCAATCTGCCAAACAGGACGGCAGCGAGCAAAGCAAAAACAAAAGCAGCGGCTGGAATGCAGGCGTAGCCGTCCAAATAGGCGACGGCATCAGTCTTGGCATCACCGCCGGAGGAAATATCGGCAAAGGTAAAGGACAAGGGGAAAGTACTACCC
>NZ_JBQCUB010000065.1:0-233 GCF_051963655.1 Neisseria sp. P0001.S007
TTTTGTTTGTATTCTTTTTTAATTTTTTGTTTATTTGATTTTTGGTATTGCATAATTAGTCTTTAATTTTATTGGTATAACAAGGACTTCTTTAAATTTTCTGAGGGATTTTTGTTTTGTTTTTTTAAATATTGTGGTTGGTGTTTTTTTTGTGTGTTTTTTAATGAGGGTTTGGCGCGGGGTGGGTTATGGTGGGGGTGCGGGGGAGGGGCGGCACCCCATACGACGAATAC
>NZ_JBQCUB010000066.1:0-232 GCF_051963655.1 Neisseria sp. P0001.S007
CATTGAGGAAGTTCTGACTCTGGCGCTGCAAAATGAACCGTCTGGTATGCAGGTTGTGACTGCAAAATAGTGACCTCGCGCAAAATGCACTAATAAAAACAGGGCTGGCAGGCTAATTCGGGCTTGCCAGCCTTTTTTCGTCTCGCTAAGTTAGATGGCGGATCGGGCTTGCCCTTATTAAGGGGTGTTGTAAGGGGATGGCTGGCCTGATATAACTGCTGCGCGTTCGTAC
>NZ_JBQCUB010000067.1:0-232 GCF_051963655.1 Neisseria sp. P0001.S007
GAATATAGGCAGACCAACTCTGGTTAATGATTATTTTTTAGCGGCAAACCCGCATATTCTTGAAGACGCACTGGTTAAAGCACTTAACGGCAATAGCGCAGACCTGGTTTCCTCGCTTGTCGCCCTTTAACGTAAACAGCCCAACCACAATCCCAAACTTAATGCACGAGCCGATGCTTTGCTGGAAAAGTTGAAAGGACGGACTTCCGAAGCGGACGAACTTTATCGTACC
>NZ_JBQCUB010000068.1:0-231 GCF_051963655.1 Neisseria sp. P0001.S007
GAAGTTGACGGTTCGGAGGGCGAACGATGACGACTTATCGTGATTTTGTACAACGCACGGTCGCCTGCCGCCATGCGGATTTAGAGCTGGGATTGAGCCGCGCACGCGAGCAAGAGCCGTGTGTCATTCATGTTTCCGACCTGTTGGATAAGGCAGGCATTGAGTACGCAGTGAGTATGGATAAGGATTTCCAGACGACCTTTTGTGTGGAGTTTTCCGCGACCGCTCCTG
>NZ_JBQCUB010000069.1:0-231 GCF_051963655.1 Neisseria sp. P0001.S007
ATCCAAAGCAGCAGCGATGTGCATCGGTGCGGAGTCGACACCGACAAACACCTTGGCGCCCTCAATGTCCGCCGCCAATTCACGCAGGCTCAAGCATCCGGACAACACATATACTTTTCCGACCTCCGGAATATTCAGACGACCTATAATTTACTGAATCTTGTATTTCTCGACAGTATCGGGAGAAGCAGTCAATACGACATTATGCCCGCTGTTGAGCAGAAGCTGTAC
>NZ_JBQCUB010000070.1:0-231 GCF_051963655.1 Neisseria sp. P0001.S007
AATGTATTTGGCAAGGCGGTAAGTCATCACTTCCAGAGCCAAGCGTGCTCCTTCATGGCCTTCATCCGCAGCAATTTCCAAAGAACGGCATTCATTGGAGAGTTCGGAAATACCGAGCAAACCTGATTTTTTGTTCAGCATTACATCAACTTGGGCAAGATCAATACCGGCGTGTGAAGTCAGATATCTGTATTCGCCCGGGTCTATGTCACCGCAGCGTGTACCCATTAC
>NZ_JBQCUB010000071.1:0-231 GCF_051963655.1 Neisseria sp. P0001.S007
CTACAGTATCACCTGCTTGGGAATCACCAGGCACTTTCACAGCCACTGAGCCATCGGTAGTTGATGGGGTCACTTATGGTGCGCTTGGTGCAGTCGTGTCAGGATTATTACCAGCATTCGCTGTAACTTCTTCACCATCATTACCCGCAGTGTCCGTTGCTTTCGAATTCACTGGAGAGACATCTTTCAAATTATCTGCCGGGATGGTTGCTTTGCCAGTCTCTGGGTCTA
>NZ_JBQCUB010000072.1:0-230 GCF_051963655.1 Neisseria sp. P0001.S007
TCCCGTAAAGTCGTTCTTAAAGGCGCAAATCGCCTGGTAAAAGCAGGTGCAAAACTTGCTTTAAAAGGTCTAACATACGTTGGTGCTGCATCATATGCTTATGATGCCTATCAAGCAGTAAATCCCACATTAGAATCAGCCGGCTATCATTATTCTGAAAATGACGATAGATACCTTAATGTCTATGATAACGCTCTATTTATGGATAAAGTTATTAGCCAACACGGTTA
>NZ_JBQCUB010000073.1:0-230 GCF_051963655.1 Neisseria sp. P0001.S007
GAATATAAACGGCAAAACCGTCGTAGGCGCGGCGTGGGTCGTGGCGGCATTTGTATTGCCTATGCTGGTGTGGGCTGGGTTTATGCTGGCGCGGATGTCCGGCTGGGTTGCCCCGACCAAGGACAATCCGACTTTGGCGTTGGTATGGCTGCTGTTTTCCCTGCCTTTCCTTCTGATTGCGGCCTAATGCTTTGGTTGGAAGGGCTGGCGGCTGGTGGCTAACATCGTAC
>NZ_JBQCUB010000074.1:0-229 GCF_051963655.1 Neisseria sp. P0001.S007
CATTTTGTACTTCAACCACTTTGGCTTTAGGCGGGAACAGCTTGGCCGCTTTATCGTGAAACTCGGCCTGCTGCTCGGGCGTGCACAAGTCTGTTTTGCTGGCGGCCAATACGTCGCAAATGCCGATTTGGTATTTATACAAGGCTTGTTGCGCGTAATCGGGATTGATGAATTGGCGCGGATCGACAACGGTAAATACGGCGCCGATTTCCAGCATACTGTCGAGCGG
>NZ_JBQCUB010000075.1:0-229 GCF_051963655.1 Neisseria sp. P0001.S007
GTATTTATAGTGCTTACGTTCAAAAATATCCAAATAAGGCCGTTAACAGACATAATGACAGCAGATATTTGTATAACATACAAAAGCGTTCCCCCAACAATACCCAAATGTGCCATTTTTTGGCCTTCAGCCACACTGAAACGACATTAACAAGCCCCCACAAAGACATAAACGCCATTAAAGAAAATTCATAACGGTCCATCTCCTTAATCCTGAAAAACAGTCAATA
>NZ_JBQCUB010000076.1:0-222 GCF_051963655.1 Neisseria sp. P0001.S007
GTTGGTGATCTTGTTGCCGGCGGCATGGATGCCTGACTTGGTCACACTCGGGCCACCGGTAATGGTGAGGCCGTCTGTATTCAGTTTGCTGTTGCCTGCGGTGACGCTGTCAACGGTGATGTCTTTGGCCAGTTTCAGCTGTGCGCCACCGGCTACGGTTTCGCTGATGATGTTGCTGTCGCCTTTGACATTGATGGTGTCACCCAATGCGTAGTTGTTGCT
>NZ_JBQCUB010000077.1:0-208 GCF_051963655.1 Neisseria sp. P0001.S007
GCCTGACGCTGTTTGCTGCCGGCGGTCTGAATAATGGTGGCGTCAATGACGGCGGCGGATGCTTTCTCTACTTTTAAGCCTTTTTCGGTCAGTTGGCGGTTAATCAGTTCCAATAATTCGGACAGGGTGTTGTCTTGCGCCAGCCAGTTGCGGTAGCGGCATAAGGTGCTGTAATCGGGGATGCTCAGTTCGTCAAAACGGCAAAACA